>JALHTN010000490.1 GCA_022865865.1 Anaerolineales bacterium | reverse complement strand
TGGCCTACTTCGTACACCAGCTCCCGGTTCCAGGAGGCAGCCAGCGCTGAAGCCGTTGGGAAACAGGTGGCTGGAACACTGTCATTGAGACCAACGTGATCGCTGCTGCCAGCCTGCTTGCGCAGCCCATGGGGACCATCGGTAACTATGATCGAGGGGATTCCCAGGCGTTCGATCCCTTTCAGGTGCCAGAAATCCAGCCCGGAACAAAGCGAGGCTTTCTCTTCCAATGACATTTGCGAGATGAGTTTGATGATATCTTTCATGGATATGCCTTTTAACTTTAGGACGTTCTGCTATTATATGCTCGGATTAGAGAGCATTTCTCAGAGATTTATTGAGTTCCATTTTACAATCGAATTCTCAGATATTTCAAACCGAATCAAAGGATAGTTCTACTGGGATGGAGAGCGATTTTCTTAATTTGGATGCTCTTGATGGGAGTCCCGTAGGCAACGGAAAAGTTGTCAAGATGCTAGGTGGCTCTCTGCTGGCGCAGTCACTGGATTGTGCAGCCGACGGGAGATGTCAAATGCGACCAGAATGATGATCACACTGGCGACCAGGGCTACAAACAGGGGTGTGCTCAGCCCTACGCCCAATAGCTGGTTTTTTTATCCGCCATCCATAAGGGGTATATTATTAAATTGATTTATCTACAATCGCTGGTTATTTTTTCCTGCGCCTGCTGCGCCTTGTTTTTGGGATTTCACCTGTGGCTTCCTCACTGGTCTCCGCTTCAGAATTATCTTCTCGAGTGAGGATGCCCATCACTTCATCCGCGTAGCGTCCTTGCTTCAGCAAAGCCGCCATCAGGCGCATGGGGTGGTCAACATGGGTAAAGAAAGCCTTGTAACCGGCACACAAATAGTTCAAACCGTCCTCACCGTCAGGGGTCTGGATAAAGCGGTTGCGCGGGCAGCCGCCGTTGCAGGCAAAGCGCACCGGGCACTCGACACAGTATTTCGGCAGCGTGTCGCGCTTATCGTTGCCGAACTTGCGCTGCTGTTCAGAAGCCACCATATCCAGCATGTGCTCGTCCTTGATATTTCCCAGCAAGTATTTAGGCTCGACAAAATGGTCGCAGGAATACAGGTCCCCGTTATGTTCCAGCGCCAGGGCGTCGCCGCAAGTCGAACGGTGGATGCATAGTGATGCCCCCCGTCCGACCCAGGAACCGAGGGCTGATTCAAAGGATTGGATATATACTTTGCCCACATCATTGCGCACCCATTCATCGTAGATAGCAATCTGGAATTGGCCCCACTGCTCTGCTTTCACCGAGCGATGCGTGACCAGATTGCCTTCCAGGGTATACAGTAGGCGCTTGGAACTCTTGGCAACCGGTAAATTTGCCAGCTCGACTGAGGATGGCAAATTTTGATCGCCCCAGCCGCGGTTGGCGATCGGCAGCAGCTCTGGCGTGGCGCGCTCAATGATTGGGATGAACTGGATGAAATCGGTTTTGACTTCGTCGCGGAAGAAGCGGTACACCTCTAATGGATGATCGCCATTACCGGCGTGCACCGTGCACAGGATATTAAATTCGACGTTATACTGCTGCAGCTTGCGTGCCGCGGCCATTACTTTATCATAGGTCCCATCACCGCTTTTATCGACCCGGTAGGTGTCATGCATATGCTTCGGGCCGTCCAGGGAAAGCCCAACCAGGAAGTTATTTCGCTTGAAGAACTGGCACCATTTGTCGTCTATTTTGGTGCCGTTGGTCTGGATGGTGTGCTCGATCTGCATGCCAGGTCGGGTGTATTTCTTCACCAACTCCATGGCCTGCTCAAAGAATTCCAGCCCCATCAAGGTCGGTTCACCGCCCTGCCAGGCGATGGTCACCTGTGGTGCTTGCTGGGATTCGATGATCTGCTTGATGTAAGCCTCGAGTACATCATCCTTCATTCGAAAGGGGCTGCCGGGATAGAGTGCCTCCTTGGACAGGAAAAAGCAGTACTCGCAGTCCAGGTTGCAGATCGCCCCGGTGGGTTTGGCCATCACGTGGAAGTATGCCGGGGCGTTCTCCGGGCGGGTTTCCGGCATGGTCAGGGGTTCGAAAGGTGTATTCGTTATCATGTAATCAGCTCTGATATCCCTTTGAATAGAAAGAATAGACCGAAACCGGTGAAAATCACGATCACCACCGGTCTAAAATTGTGCATGATCCAGTTGAAAAACGTATCGAGTATGGCGCCTGAGCGCCTGGGCATGAGCAGGTGAATCCCGATAATGAGCAAATAAAATACCTGGATCAAAACGGAAAATATGAAGTAGTTTACCAGACTTTGGATCGGGTTCAGATTGGCAGTGAAGATCACGGCCACTGCAGTTAACACGAAAACCCACTGCTTGGGGCTGACCATGATCCAGGCAAAACCGGTTGAGAATGCGGCGCGCGGGGTGATTATAACAAAATACCAGATGCTGAAGCGATCGTTGAATTGAAAATCACCTGGAGCCGCAGCGGTGAGAATTCCCTCATGTGAACCAACCTGACCATCCAAACCAGGTTGAGCTTGATCACTTCCAGCATTCCAATAGGTAGTGGTCAATCAGCTTGTTGGTAGCCGTCTGCTAATTGCTCCAGCAGCTTGCTGCGCACATCTTCTGGGATAAAGGCCGCTTTCAGCGCATTCCGGTTGCAGCGGTAAAAATCTTCCTTTTCCCAGCCAAAGGTTCTGTGCAGCTTTTCGTACTCTTCATTCAAGGTGATATTCGAAATGGTGCGGGTATCAGTATTTACCCCAACGGATATGCCAGCCCGGTAAAGCCTGTCGATGGGGTGATCGGCATAGGTGTCATAACAATCGGTCTGCACATTGCAGGTTGTGCAGGCCTCAAGATGGATCTGCTGTTCCCGCAGGAGTTCGAGCAGCGCCGGGTCTTCGATACTGCATACGCCATGGCCGAAGCGGGCTGGAGAGAAATGTTCCAGGGTATCCCAGACATTCTCTATGCCGCGTGTTTCTCCAACGTGTGCAGTGTAAGGAATACCATTGTCCCGGGCGTACTGAAAGGCTGAGATGTGGGCATCAATCACATTGCCTGGTTTATCCGCCGCAATATCGAATGCGGCCACATAAGTGCCGCCAAAATCCTCGACCAATTTCACGGTTTTAAGACTCTGGGCTTCCGAAAAAAAGCGCAGTGTGCAGAGGATGATCCGTGCTTCAATTCCAGTGCTTCGCACAGCTTCAGCTGTTGCCGCTTCTACACTGGAAACGACTTCGTGGGCTGAAAGTCCCTCATCGGTGTGCAGCAGGGGGGCAAATCGAATCTCTGCATAGATTACATTGTCCCTGCGCAGCTGCTCAAACAAGTCCAGCGTCACCAGGCGCAGCTGCTCCTCGGTCTGCATGAGCGGGTAGCTGCTGGGAGCACGGGTGAGGTAATCTCTCAGATTCTCACATTTCGCTGGTGCAATGAAATCTGAATTGTATGTTTCAATCGTGATCGATGGATCAATCTGGGAGACAACTGCGTAGCTGAGCGAACAATCCAAATGCAGGTGCAGTTCAACTTTGGGAAGGTGATCAAATTTCATTGCAGGTCCCCTTTCACTTTAGAACCTTCCTACCTTGCGAACCGAGTCACAGAGCATTTGGCAGAACTGTTCTCGGGAGGCTTTGAGCACAACTTCAGCATTGGGCTCCTGGCCCATAACGCCAAAATGATCCACCACCGACTGTCCGCGGTACAGTTCACTTTGTGCTTCGATGGCGACGAACAGGGATTTGGTCTCGGTGGCGACTTCAGGCCGCAGTGCGATGGCGGTTGCAATGGGATCCGGTAAATCGAAACCCGGCAGCTTGGATTGGTGCATGGCGAAATCTATCAAGGTAGCCTGTATATCCACACAAAACGCGGCCAGCGGCGTGTCGAAGCCTCGTAAATTAGTTGTTTTTTCTGGATCGAGAACGGCGTAGGTGCGCGTCCCAGCCCACCATTTTGATATTCATGCCCGATTCAAAGACGATTTTGGCAGCTTCTGGATCAGCCCAGAAATTGAATTCACCGACTGGCGTGATATTGCCGTGTCCCTGGCCTGTTCCACCCATGATGACACACTCTTTAATCGCGGGGGCAATGAGGGGGTCTTGCTGCAGGGCGGTGGCGACGTTGATCAACGGCCCGAGTGTCACCAGAGTGATTTCCCCTGCAAAGCGGTGGATGGTTTCAATCAACACATCGACCGCCTGTTCACCGGCCGGCTGACGGCCCGAGAGCGGCAAGCCAACCGTCCCCCATGCCATCTTCTCCGTGGACGTATTGGGCGGTCTCCAGGGGTCTGTTCACCGGGGAGGCCATACCGCGGTAGACGGGAATCGTCTGCTGGCAGAGTTCTACTGTGTAAAGCGCATTTTGAACCCCCTGGTCGACGGGCACGTTGCCAGCCACAACGGTGATGGCCTCAATCTTTACTCCAGGGTAGCGCATCGCCATAACCAACGCGACCGCGTCATCGGAAGCGGTGTCCGTATCTATAATGAAGTGGCGCATCATGTTTTCCCCTTTCATGAAGTACTGCCCGGTGTGAAGCGGAGAGATTATCCCAGGCTGGTCCACTGAAGGATGAGCAGGACAGCCAGAATCGCCAGGTTGATCAGCAGACCTATTCCACCCTGAGCACCTAATCGCTGCCTTCGCCCATCCCAGAAAAGCACGCTGATCGCTGAAGAAAAAATGGCAGCACCCACCACGATCGGACGCCACCAGGCCTGCCCCAGGATCAATCCTATCCCACCTGCCACGAAAGCGATAGCCGCCAGTATGAAGGTAATGCTTGCCAGCCATCTCGTCGCCTGTTCTCCAAGAAACCTGGAGAACAGCCATGAGTCATCCGGCCAAACCATGCCGGGCCGCAGTTCAAACAACCTCTGGCACTGGCCGAAGAACAATAAATACACGAAACCGTGCAGAATAAAGAATATTCCAATGATGATTCTAGCCAATGAGTCCCTCCTCATTTGTACGAACAACGATGAGCAAACCAATCTAGGCAGGTAGTGCAACCTTCATTAGTATATCTCCTTCGCTTCCTTGGGTAAATCTTTGATATATTTGAGGTGTGCGCTTACTCGCTGATCATCCCCGTGCGGGTAATCAAAATTATTAGTTGCGGCCACCTGTGCAGCTGTTTCCCGGAACAGATCGCAGGTTGCAAACAGTTGGTCCCAGGTATTTTCGTAACCAGCATCCGAGTACGTTCCCAGAAGCCTCTCCCATAATTCCGGCTCTAAGTATTGCTGGAGGTATTTCCCATGTTTGCCCGGGTCTTTGGAAAATTGTGTCTTTTGACCCGCATACCAGACTATCATTTTCATCAGCTGGTCGCGCACATAATGATCCAGGCAGTATTTTGCGTACAGGATTTCCTCTCTCCACAAGCCCTTGGCGACATAAGGGCAAACCCACCAGAACTCATTGCAGCAATCAGCGAATGCCTTGGCTGTGGGCGGCTGAGGAAGGTAATTGCTGTCGTTTGCAGGGGACAGCGGTTCGATTATCCCGTCCTTGTCCAGGAGAATTATTGTCAGACTATCTTTCGTCAGCTGAGCTAGTTCTTCGAGCGGGTACAGCCCCAGGTCTATGCGGTTGCCGTCGCTGAACTGCATTAAGTAGGAAAAGCTGCCATCCTGGTTTGGGGGTGGGTCCTGCATATCCTCAGGCATCTGCAAGATCATGAGCTCGCCGAAGCGCTGGATCCATTTGATGTTGTGGCTGAAGGGGGCCATATCGGTGACCAGGTAGACTACGTCAAAATCCTGAAATGGATCGCACGGTGCATTGGGATTGACACGCGAACCGTTCAAGATCACCGCCCGGATGCGATCATCACCCCGGGCGGTATCCAGGATCAGATCCAGCATTTCACCTTCGCTGCGCATATAACTCCTGGGAAGATACTCACTGTTGAATGATTTTCAAATGCAGAACCTAATGCAAAGTTGATTATACAAGAAGAAAGAAAGTGGGATGTGCCCTACCTTCAATCGTTAATCCTGACTTAAATGGAAAGCTCAGAGATGTAATCTGCAGCACCTCTGAGCGAGAATTGCTTAATCTGAACAAATTTTAACCGCTCATTCCAGGCCTGAGAGGAAGACAGCCAATATGAACCCGAGCACCCGTGGTCCTGCTGGCGCGGGAATATGCTTCAGGAGCCACCTCGTTGGCGATCATGGTCAGAAGCGCATCCGATAGTTCATCTTCTGGTGGGATTGGTTTATTGTTCAACACTTCGCTTATCTTCTTAGATAGATCGTCTGGCATTGCCCATCATTCGGGAATTCCCTCATTGTTTTTCATGCATTATTTATACACCAGGTTTGATAACACATATGGGGGATTTGATGGGGAATGATGGAGTTAACTTTTAAGGTATTGAGGTGTAATATGATCCCAGCAAGTGTATATTAGATCAATTCAATATTTGGGTCTTTATTATCAACAAAAGATTAATCACTTTCTGGATCAGCAATTTCGATATTAGATATATCAGATCCGGTCACTGTCTCTGTTGGTGAAGTGTCGATTTCCAGAGCGGTTACTTTGCTAATCTTGCCAGCGATTCTTTTAATATTTTCCCCAACAATCAATATATTATACACTGACTGTCCAATATCTATTATATTTTTTTCGGACCCATTGACAAACGCGCTCAGAGAACTTCTTACGTCTTCTGGCACTGTTAACACTGGAATACTTTCACTAAATCTCTGGTTTGACGAAATGGCTTCGCGAACTTGCTTTAATAGAATTTCATTAGCGTTCTTGAGGTCATCAACTTCTGTAATTAATTCATAATTAATTTCTTTTAAAGTCTTGGTTGTAAGTCTGTACCGTTCCACTATCACTGGAGAGGAGCCCAATTCGAGAAGATGAATCTGCTCGTCTTTGGAAATTAGCATTGATTTAAGTTCAGCTTCTTTCGCCCTAATTGCTGCATCTTTGGCATCCAATTCGGCTTGTTTTGATTCTTTATATCTTGTGGACCAAAGAATGCCGATAATGCCAGATATAATCGCTACGATTAAACTTAGGATTGTAATTGCATTTTGCATGGCACTCTCCAGGACAGAGATTTCCTATAGTTTAGTTTATATTTGTTATTGAGTATATACTAATTAAAACACAATCTCAATCCTGGCAAGTGATATTGGATCAGTTACCAATGACTTAACTCAAAGG
>JALHTN010000489.1 GCA_022865865.1 Anaerolineales bacterium | reverse complement strand
TGCACAAGGATAATGAGAGAGTGAGTGGATAATCACTCTCTCATTTAAGTTTCGTCCAACACCGTCCACAGAAATCGCTTGACATCCCTGTCGAGCGATTTTTTGCTTCTCTAAGCTTTGAACCAGGAGGAGGATTGGATCAATTGGTTATTGATCGATTGCCCCTGAATTCTTATGATCTTAATTTTTCTAAAATAACCGTCACTTCAGTTAAATAAATAACCTAGCTGAATTATTCTTCTATTATTGAGGATAACCAAGTTAATACAACGATGACGGTACTTACATTGATAGAAGCAAGGGATAGGCATTATAGATCATCCGACATGAAAGGAAGTCCGGTGAAAAAAAGAGGGCAAGTCGTCAACCTGCCCACTATGGCTCTCATGCGATCTGTGTTGCCTGGGCCACTTGAGAAAAAAGTACATCAGCTAGAGACCAATTTGCCGTCAAAACAAACCTTGCGGTTAGGTCGATTGAGTTTTGCCAATCGCTACTTGATGAAGGCGATGTTAGCGCAAGCGACACTGGTTGCGGTGAGATTAGACATGATATGTATAAGACCTTTTCTTCATTTTCTATTGCTAGTGTACCTCGCACGTCGAGCATTTCAAGGATACGGCGTTTCTGTTCAAATTCGCATTCTCCAGGCCTTCATGAACTTATTCACTGAAGGCTTCATTAAAGACTACAGCTGAGAACATTATGCGATCCAATCCCATCTCCACAAGCTTGGGAGTGACCAACATGTTATTCATACTTGGAGCAGCCTGGCTTGCGCCGGCTCTCCAGCCTGCCAGCCCCCTTTACTGAGTCGCAGGTCTTAACACCGGTTGCGGTCTTTCCTTCGGATCAGTCAGCTCAGGTAGCGGCAGCGGCTCATAATTCTCGCCCGTGCCGATACTTCCAAATGGGATGTAATACAGCTTGGTTGTGCTGGCTTGCCCAAGGCCTATATCCTGGTATGCAAACACCAGGTAGCTGCCATCTGGACTAAACTCCGCATCACGGTAGCAGCAGGTATTGTTGATCGGGTTTACGCTTTCACTTAATTTGAAAGAATCCATATTGAAGAGATGGAGATCACCAAAACCATCATTGCGGGTGATCCCATGCAAGACAAATATGGAATTGCCGTCAAAGCCCAGGTCTTGGATCGATGGATTTTTATCGTAGCCCGGATAGGTGAAATGAGGCGGGGGGAATTGAACTTCGAAGGCTGAATAGTTTTCCGGATAACAAGTGTCGACAGGGAAGACAGCCACAACATCGGCGCGTATGCCATTGTAAGGGACCTGAGCCACTACCGCCCACCGCTTGCTGTCTTTAGACCAACGTACATAACGGGCACTGTTGCGTGTGTAAGGCGCCAGGTTTGCACAGGTTGCCAGAGCAGATAAACTATCGTGCGAATAGGCGGTAGACAGGTTTTCCAGGTCAAACGGCACCAGATAAACCTGACTATCCAGACCAATGACCACTTGCTTTCCATCCGGTGAGACTTCAAAGCCTTCTAATTTATCGGCGTTATTGAAGCAGGCTATTTGTGAAATATCACCCGAGAGGGAAACCGATTCGATACATTTCCCACTGATATACGATAATCCCTGTCCATCGGGCAGCCAGCGCAGGTAGGTCTTTTCCGAGTTATTCTGGGTAAGTTGGGTCAGCTCGCTGCCATCCATGTTGGCTGTCCAAACATTCTTCCCTGATAAATAGGCGATCTTATCTGCTCCACCGATCACGAATGGCGCAGGCGTGGCAGTGGCCGCCTCCGTCGGGGTTGGGCTGGGTGATTCTGTGTCTGTAGCTTGCGGTTGCGAAGTGGGAGTGACATCCAAAGTCGCTTCACCTGTCTCGGTCACAGGCAACTGGGCTCCGGTATCCGCGGTTGGAGATGGTAAGGGTGAATTTATACCACCACCCGCGAAGAGATTAGTGTAGGCGAAGTAACCTCCCCCACCCAATACCAAAACCAACACCACCAACAGGATCGGTATCCAGGCTTTGCTTTTCTTACCCTCAACGGGCTTTCCTTCCTTAGAGGCTTCCGCCGCGGGTGCGGTCGTATATTGCACTGGTTGGCCTGCCTGCTCTACCATGGTTGGCTGGTATTGTGCTTGTGCTGCAGGTGGCTCGACCGGAGCTGCAGCTTCGATGATCGTAGCTCCCGCATCTTTCACGATCGCAGCTTCAATGAAGGTTTCCTCAGGAGATGGTGTGGAAACAACCGCTGGAGTCTTCTGGGGTTGGTCCGGCAATTGGCGCAGTGCATTAGCCATCTCACTCGCAGATGGATATCGCTCGTCGCGGTTTTTTGCCAGGGCTTTATTGGTGATCGCCACCAGATCAGGTGGGGTATCGGGTTGCAATTCGTGGAGATCGGGCACTGGATCATTCAAGTGCATCATCATCAGTGTCATGGCAGAATCGGCTTCGAAGGGCGGTTTCCCGCTCAATATCTCAAAGAGCGTGATCCCGATCGAATAGATGTCAGCCCTGGCATCGGTCTGAAGTCCTTGAATTTGCTCGGGAGACATATACGTCGCAGTTCCCAAAACAGTGCCCGTGGCAGTATGTTGAGAAGCGTCGACCATCCGTGCGATGCCAAAATCCATCAAGATGGCCCTGCTATTTACATCCAGCATAATATTCGCTGGCTTAATGTCACGATGGATCATCCCCCGCTGGTGGGCAAAAAATGCAGCCTCACAAATTTCGGCTGTGAAGGTAATCGCCTCTTTGACACTCATTCGGCGCTTGGACGCATTTAACCGTTTTAATCGAGTTTGCAGGGTCTCCCCCATCACAAACTCCATCACCATGTAATACAGTTCCTCGTCGTGGTTAAAATCGTACATCTGGACGATGTTTGGATGCCGCAAATGAGCGACTGCGGTTGCTTCTTCTTCAAAGCGACGGAAGAATTCCGGATTATTGGATAGATGTGGATGGATAACCTTGATAGCCACTGCACGGTGCAGGTTTGGGTCATAAGCCTTGTAGACAGACGCCATGCCCCCCTGGCCGATCAGGGATTGGATTTTATACCTTCCTCCAAGTGTTTTGCCCACGATGTCCGTGCTACTCATTCATGACCTCCGCTCAAGGCTCGAGCAACCATAACCAGGCTTTATCAAACTTACACTCTGTCCGGCCACCCTGCGTGGCAGCCAGCATGGATAAAAATCCATCCGTAAATATAGATTTTCCTGCCTCGAAATTCGTTTTTGCGACCTGGAAATTGGTTTGAGATTGCTGTACTATATCTTCATACTGCTCTAACTGATCTTCATAAATTTTCTTAGCATTCTGGTCCAGTTGATCGACCGGCGGCTCTGGCCTGGGCGGCAGAATCGGCTGCTTGGGGGGTTGGGTGGTGTCGATTTCTCCGATCTTCAACCGGTTGGTATAAACTTCGATCAGGTTATCGCGCGCCACGATCGCAATCCGGTTGGTGGTTCCGTTCTGCCATTCGAAAGAACGATCCACCTCCCTCGGATAAAAGTGACGCATATTGGCCGGCTCACCATCTGCAAGGGCGGTAAAAACTACCCTGCCATTGGCAAAACGACTCGCGATCAGCATGTATCCGTCTGGCTTTTGTTGATCGCCATTCGAACGGAACAAGAAACCACATCCCGAGTCGCCATACTGCGTATCCCAGGTCACATCCGCAGCCAGGACAAAATCCTTCGCCGTGACATTCATATAATCATTCCCAAAGGTCATCTGCTGGTAGCCGGAGACCTCCAGGGTAAGCGGGTCATGAATCCAGCCGACTCTTCCGCTGGAAGCATCCAGACCATAGGTGGGCAGTTCCGCAATCACCGGCGCCGCCACGGTAGCAGTCGCCAGCTGTGTTTCGTCTCGATCAGCGACCTGCGCGGTCTGGGTTGCAGAAATATCCTGGCTTTGCTGTGTTGCTACGGCTTCTGCAGTTGCTAAATCACCCGCGTTGGCTGCATCTACTGCCTCTGCAGTGGTCGTCCCTGCGATCGCCTGCCTCATGGCTGACAATGTCGCGTTCGCTGAATCGGATTGCGGGTCCGTTCCGCAGCCCTGGATCAAAAAGCTCAGCATGACCAACAATGATAATCCGATCACCATTGTCTTGGAATACTTTATTTTCGTGAATAGTTTCATGGCAATCACCCCACGTTATGCGGATGCATCCTTGCGTTTAATAAACCCCAGGATGAGTACAAAATACACGCCGATAATTATCAATTGGGCGAGCCAGGTTTTTGTTATCCAGGTGATCAAGTTGTTCACATCCCGGACATTGACAAAAGCCCAACCCATCATTTCTTTATTGCCTTGGATCAGTGCCTCAGCTGTGCCAATTGCTTTAATGCGAGCGGCATCGTAAGAAATCCTCTCTATCTGGTAATCCTTAATCTGGGCGGTGTAGATATCCGCCCGAGATCGATACAAATCCATCTCGCTCCTGAATTGATCCTGGAGCAGCTGCACTTCGTCCTGGTACGAATTCAGGGCATTCATATACTGGACCATCGCCACCTGGTCGTTCTGGTCCGCAGGTGGCTCGGGAGCATCAGGAATGACCGGCTCGGGGGGCTCAGGACCCAGCTCGGCTGGCTCAACGGGTGCCGGAAGATCGATTTCCGCTACATAGAACTCGCCAATGCCGGGGAAATTACATGAATTGGGGTCAAAAACCGCCAATCCCATGCATTTGCAACCGAAAGCAGTTTTTTGTTCCAGGGACATCAGGTCGCGCTCTTCCTCAGAAAGCTGCCAGCAAGGGTCTGAGGCAACATCTGAACCCATCCCGGTCAGGCCGGTAAAATCCTGGAACGCCCAGCGGGTCGAAGCGATTGCGGTGACATTTTCAGGCAAAGGAGCCAGGCTGCCGCTCAATATGATTTGCGGGATAATCAACAAAATCATCAATAGCGGTGCGACAGCCGGGGATTTTGAGATGGCAGAGGCCATCAATCCGCTCATGCTGCCGGCTAAAATCGCCAGCACAATGGAAACATAATACAGCCCAATAATCAGCGCACCCCCTGGAACATCAAACGCCAGGAAGCGAATGGTGGTAAACACCACGGCCCCGTAAAATGACAGCAGCAGTGCCACCCAGGCTTTCGAGGCTACATAGGGAAATATCTTCAGATTGACCAGGCGCTCGCGTTTGTAAACATCAGCTTCCTTGACAAACTCGCGCATCTGGGAGAAACCTCCCACCAGCAGGCCGTTGATGGCTAACAGGAATATGGTCACAGATGCCGTGGCGGCATCGCCGAGATAGAAATCATATAACT
>JALHTN010000488.1 GCA_022865865.1 Anaerolineales bacterium | reverse complement strand
GGAGGGCTGGCAAATGGGTTTTGAAATTTTCGCCCGGAAACGCCGTTGACGAAATGAGGAATTCCATTCGCCAGGAACAAACCCGCTGCAAAATATGCCAGATATTCCATATATACAACTCCCTAGATGAGAATGAGCTACTTTTTTCTGGTGATATCTCGAGGAATAATAATAACTGCGCAGGTCAATTCTTTTCGACATCCTCATTATGCTACTTCACCATCTAAAACTCGGTAATCAAACTAACCTTGGGTGCTGAGTATATGGAAACTTGCACAATATTGTCTATACGCAAGTCGGGTATTTTATCAATCATCAGCTGCCGTTTCAAACAAGATTGCATTCTGCGATGGATCCCGGAGGAAAATACTTGATCCCCTTTCTTCGAATGACCAATTTGCCTGTTCTAATCGTTTGATCAGCTTCTGGCGCTCATCTTCACCAACCAGGTGGACTGAAAAATAACGCAATCCTGCTGCGTCCGGCGGAGGTGGTGGCGCACCAACCCCGTTCCAGGTGTTGAGCCCGATGTGATGGTGGTAGCCACCTGCAGATAAAAAGGAAGCCGAACCCATGTAGTTTATCAGGAAATCAAAACCCAGCACTTTCTCGTAAAAATCCGTCGCCTGATCGAGGTTGGCAACATGCAGGTGCATATGTCCCAACATGGTCCCCAATTCCAAGCCATCCCATTGGCCTTTTTCTTCTTGAATCTCCCTCAATATCCCCTGATAATCTAAAGGATCTGTCGCCATTTTTATGCCGCCATTATCATATTGCCACTCGCTGCGTGGTCGATCACGATAGATTTCGATCCCATTACCATCCGGGTCAGCAAGATAAAGCGCCTCACTCACCAGGTGATCAGCCCCACCCTGCACAGCCGTTTCGGTATCGATTAAGTTACGCAAAGACCTACTTAACGCCTGGCGGGAAGGGGTCAAGATGGCAAAATGATATAACCCGCTCCTCCTTGGATATTTAACGGCACCTGGAATTTCAGTAAGTACAAGCAGATCATCTCCACCAGCACCGAGATAAATTGTGCCCACTTCATCCTTCTGAATTTGAAATCCGAGCGCTTTTTGATAAAAATCTACTGAACGCTGCATATCGGCGATATTCAGGTGTACATAGCCTAGCGTTGTATCCACATGCAGCTTCTCTCCGCCTTCTTCACTGAATCCAGGATTTGGAATCATCCCATTTTCGAGATTGTATTTAATATTGTCCACTCTTGTTCCTCCATAACATTCGATTATTAAATTGGGTCAGGGATGAATCTCTTACTATTAGTATCCTGAACCATTCGGAGAATATATTTTATGTCACGCATCGGCCACTTAATTTGAAATAAATCAGAAACTACTGGTCCCTATTGATCATTTCACATGCTCATTAATTATATTAAATCAATGTCTTGTTTCTGACCCGCAAAATCTAGAGATCATTTGTTGACTAAACAATGACTGTCGGCTAAAATCCTATCTTGAATTACCCACAAATTTTGTCCATATACTACAATTATACAGCTGCTGCTTTCCGCGGGGAATCCAGGTCTGAACGTGATATCCTTGATAAGATGATAGATTTCTATTTTCGATATTTCGATCATCGAGATCGAAAGTGACCAAGGCTTTTTCGTACATTCAATAAACACTAAATAATCCATGAACTGTCCTAATTGCCAGGCTAACAACCCACAATCAGCAAAATTCTGTTCAAATTGCGGCACCGTTTTAGCCCAAACCTGCTCCAACTGCAACCACCTCAATCCCCCAGGCGCAAACTTTTGCAATAGTTGTGGAAATTCTCTGGCTGACAAAAAACCAGCTAGCTCTCAAAGTGAGCCAATTTCCTTACTTGAACGGCTGATACCACCTGGCTTGGCAGATAAATTAGCAGCTGCAACCCAAGGAAAGGCTATGGTTGGGGAACGCCGGGTAGTTACAATCCTTTTTTGCGATGTCCAGGGATCTACAAGCGCTTCCCAAAATATGGACCCTGAAGATTGGGCTGAAATCATGAACGGTGTATTTGAGCAGATGATTGCCCCAGTATATCGATATGAAGGTTTTGTAGCTCGGTTGATGGGAGATTCCATCCTGGCTTTCTTCGGAGCGCCAATCGCTCACGAAGACGATCCCCAGCGTGCCATCCTGGCAGGTTTAGATATTACAAAGTCAATTAATGCGTTTAGCGAACAGCTCTTCCAAGAACGCGGTCTACGTCTTGCCGCCCGCGTGGGAATCAACACGGGATTAGTTGTGGTTGGTACTGTAGGATCTGACTTGCGCATGGAATATACCGCTATGGGTGATGCGATCAATCTGGCTGCCCGCATGGAGCAGACTGCTCAACCAGGCGCAGTTCAAATCACCGCTGAAACCCAAAAACTTGCTGCCCCTTATTTCATTTCTGAAGATCTGGGTGCATTTGAAATCAAAGGCAAAAACGAGCCAATACAGGCCTTTAATGTCATCGAACCCCGCTCAAATGTTGGGCGGCTGCAGAGGATTGATAGTCAAATTAGCCCTCTGATCGGACGAGATGCAGAATTCCGGAAAATTCAGGGCTCGATAGAGGATCTCCAGCGCGGCCTGGGGGCAATTGTTTACATTACCGGTGAAGCCGGACTGGGAAAAAGCCGCTTAATCAGCGAAATTAAGTCTCAAGTCTTGCCGGATGCAGCGGTTAGCTGGTATGAAATCTCTAATTTGTCTTACGACACCGGGCAGCCTTACGCCTCCTTCAAGCGTTTATTCCGCGACCTTATGAAAGTTGAGATTGATGACAGCCAGGAGATTCTGTACCAAAAGATCAAGGAATTTGTTTTGGATTCGCATATATCAGATTCGGATCAATTTTTACAGGTGATTCAATCACTTTTTGGCCTCGATGCCAACTCTTCACTGCCTGTTCTGGAAGGAGAAGCCTTCCGCGGGCTGCTGTACACGTCTTTTTCTGCTTTTTGGGAGCAACAAACAGCTCAAAAACCTGTTGTCCTGGTATGCGACGATCTGCATTGGTCGGATCCAGCCTCAATCGGTTTACTTGAGCGGTTATACGCATTAGTCGATCGATCTCCCATTTTAATAATTAGCGCTTCCCGACCAGAATTGGAATCCACTGGCTGGAAATCACGGGAATATGCCGCATCGCAATTCCCTCATCGATATATCCAAATCGATTTGCGTCCATTGACCCCCGATGACAGCGGAAAGTTGGTTGATCGTTTATTGGACATCTCAGATTTCCCCGCTGCCATGCGGGCGCGCATCCTCGAGAAAGCCGATGGAAATCCTTATTTTGTCGAAGAGGTTGTCCGCTCCTTAATTGACCATGGATTAATTATCCCCAGCGAGAATGGCCCCCATTGGATGATAGATAAATTATCTGATGAGATGGAAATCCCGGACAATTTGCAGAGTTTACTGCTCGCCCGTATTGATAGTTTGCATGAGGATTCTCGCTGGATCTTGCAAGTAGCAGCGGTCATTGGACGCACTTTTTACTACCAGGTTTTAGCAAAGCTGGTGGACACCACTCAAGGGCTCGATGTCCAGCTGGTGAGCCTGCAGCGTCACCAGCTGATCCAGGAAGCAGCTCGACTTCCAGAACTCGAATATAGTTTCAAACATGTATTGGTCCAAGAAGTTGCCTATGGGACATTATTAATCCGCGAGAAAAAGCAGTTTCACCTGCGGGTGGCTCAGGCAATAGAAGAACTTTATCCAGACCGGGCGAGCGAATATGCTCCGATATTGGCACACCATTATCAGTTAGGTGATGATCCGCTCCATGCCTTACACTATTTCCGCCTTGCAGGTGATGATGCTTTCCGCCTCTTCGCAGCAGGAGAAGCAAGCGATCATTACTCAAAGGCGCTTGGAATTTTGCTTGATTTTGATCCCGATCAACCACTAATAGAAGGAGAGGATCGAGAAAAACTAGTAGAGCATCTCTTTCTTCGCAAAGGGAGAGCGCTGGAATTAAATCAGCAGTTTGATCTGGCTATGGCGAACTATTCTGAGATGCTGAATTATGCAGCTGAAACCAACAATTCTTCAATTGAACTTGCCTCCCAGATAGCATCTCTCACACTGCACTCAATCCCTGGTCCCCAATTTGACTTAGTGGTAGCAAACCAGATTGCAGAGCGAGTGCTCGTCTTAGCATCTCAGCTGGACGACCAGGCATCCGAAGCAAAAATATATTGGAGCCTGGCCATTTTGAATGTCATGGCACGAGATTCTTCAGCAGCAATTGATTTTGCCGAACGTTCCATAGCAATTTCCCGCCAATTGAACCTTGAAGATCAGCTGGCTTATTCACTGAATGACCTTGCTCGAGCTTATCTCGGTCAAGGAGATTTCGACCAGGCACAAATCGCTGCTGCTGAAGCCCATATCTTGTTCCAGAAAATGGGCAACCTACCGATGTTGGGAGACAATATCCTCAGTACTGCAGAGACTCATCTGACCCTTGGAAATTACCAGCGCTCATACGAAAGCTACCAGGAAATGACGGAACTCGCTGCCTCCATCGATAACATGTGGCTGCGCTCCTGGGGATTGACTGGCACTGGCTATATCTCTATTGATTACGGTAATTTCAGTACGGGTATCGAGATGATCTCAGAAGTGGTTGAAATCGCTGATCGCATTGGTATAGAAATGCTTGCTGCCGGATCTCGGTCTCAACTGGCATTAATTTATGCCTATTTAGGAGACCAGGCAAGCGCCGAAGGAATGGCTGAGAACGCTTTAACAATCGCGCAATCGGATTCATACCCGGTTTATTTTCGTACCTGGCCTTATGCAGCCGCAGCCCGGGTTTTTAACCGATTTGGAGATTTCAAGCGAGCAAAATCGCTGCTTGATGTCAGTTTCCAACATTATGATCCCGAAGAATTCCTTATCATCTATCTAAAGCAAGTCTCATTTGCCGCTGCAGATATCGCCCTGGCTCAAGGAAAATTTACTCAAGCGGGAGATGAAATGGATATACTGATCAACCAACCGCGAAACAGAAATGTGCGCAGCTTGCTGCCTGAAGCATTAAGGATTAAAGGGCAAGCATTGATGCTC
This sequence comes from Anaerolineales bacterium, assembly GCA_022865865.1. Next base: position 2,112 of record JALHTN010000488.1, on the reverse strand, counting down.
AACAATCAGATTTCGGAAGCCTTACATGCCTTACTTGAAGCCAAATCAGAATCTGAGAATTTGGGAGAACGCCGGGAGTATTGGAAAATACTGGCTGGTTTGGCGGAAATCGAGCAACAGCAGGGAAATCTTGAAAAAGCTATAAAATACCAACAACTAGCCAAAGAAACAATTACTTATATCGCTGATCACATTTCGGATCTCAGATTGCTGGGTAAGTTTCAAAGATTACCTGAAATCGCGAGGATCATGTCCGGTGAAATCCGGTAGACTACCCAATAGGCCAACTCTTTCAAAGAAAAGTGGTAAACAAATAAGCGAGCGAATAGAGATCGCTCGCTCCTAAATTAATTGGGTGACTTGGTTAATTTCCTGAAAACTGATTGTTCTGTTCGGTGTCTTCGCTACACGAAGACTTCCCCGGGGATAATCGCCAAGGGAGTTTCATTCACAAACGCCCTCGCTGTCTCCGGTAAACCGCCCACCACCAATACAATAACCAGAACGATAGAAGCAACACTACAGCATTTGCACTTTCATTCCCTTGAGTCGAGAATTGAAAAACTACCGCGCAAAGCCATAAAATAATAGAAATCCAGAATATTATCGATTTGGTCACAAGATCATTATAACAGTCTTATTGACCTCGGATAAAATATCAACTCATTGTGAGATAGGGGTCATTTTGCCTGATCACATTCACATACTCGATGTAAACACGAAATACATAGCACCAATCTTTAAGTTAACTTATAATTACATCTCAACATCTAAACATGCCAGTACTCTTGTTATTCGAGTGCAGTCCTAGATTGAATTGAATCATTGGAGGTATTAATTCATGACTTCAAATTTCGAAAAAGAGATATTCCAACAACCTGAGGTAATCAGGAATTTTCTCCAGACACAAACCTCCCAATTTGAACAATTATCTGATTTGTTATCAGAATCACGCCCAAAATTCGTATTGATCGCCGCTCGCGGGACTTCGGATAATGCTGCTATTTACGCAAAGTACTTAATTTCTTCAATCAACAATATTCCCGTTGGTTTAGCTATGCCCTCCTTATATACTTTATATCAGCAGATTCCCGAAATGCAAGATGGTCTAGTAATTGGTATTTCGCAATCGGGTCAATCACCAGATGTACGAGCGGTCCTTGAAGCAGCTCGCCGCCAGGGGGTTCAAACTCTATCAATCACCAATTCAGAAGATACTCCATTAACATCAATCGCCGATCATAATATAATCGTCAATGCAGGTGAAGAGAAAAGTATCGCCGCGAGTAAAACCTATACCGGTCAATTAACAGCTATTGCAATGCTTGTCGCATATTTGAGTGCCGATCAAGACCGCATTTCTGAGCTAAACCAGCTCGGAAATTATCTTGAAAAAGCCCTCACCCAAATAACCGCCACTCAGATAATTGCAAAACGTTTTTATAAAAAAAATCACATCGCGATCATTGGTCGTGGATATAATTATTGCACAACAAAAGAAATTGCTCTCAAAATCAAAGAACTCTCCTATATGGTTGCTCAATCCTATTCAGCAGCGGATTTTCGTCATGGTCCTATTGCGATCTTAGAAAACTCATTCCCTGTTCTTGCCATTGCTATTAAGGGAAAAGCACTCAGTGATATGGAAACCCTTGTCAAAGAGGTCAGGTGGAAAGATTCCGATCTTGCCCTCATGACCAACGCCCCTTGGCTGGAGGAATTCTCCGAGACAACCATCCACTTGCCACAAGAAATGCCTGAGTGGTTATCCCCAATTGTTGGATCTATTCCAGGTCAGTTATTAGCACTCCATTTAGCCTTAGCCAAAGGGATTGATCCAGACAAACCCCGAGGTTTGAAGAAGGTAACCCTCACCTATTGAACATTGCTGAACTCGCAAGAATCGTAACCAATCTTTCTCCTCACTCAGCACGCCAAGGTGGCTCATTCGATGTGCTGTTCATACTTTCATGATTGTTTTTTGTGGTAATTTCTTCAGATGGAAGATGACGATCAATTTTGATTTATGATCCGAAGGCATCAAAGTAGTCCATGCCAGCCGGAAACAGGCTGTTTTGAATCAGGTAGCTCAGCACTTCACTGCCTCCTGGG
>JALHTN010000487.1 GCA_022865865.1 Anaerolineales bacterium | reverse complement strand
GAACGGCCGGTAATCACCATGCCCGCTGAAGGAACAATACTTCGTGATCGCTGCGGTTAGCGTTGTTTTTCCATGGTCGATGTGTCCCATCGTTCCCACGTTCATATGTGGCTTTGTCCGTTCAAATTTCTTCTTGGCCATAAATCTTCTCCTGCGGGTAATTCAATGTAATAACTGCTATGCAATAACCAATTTCGCTACGCTCTCAGATACTTGAGCGTAATGATCAAACTCCATCGAAAATGCGCCTCTACCCTGGGTTCCTGACCGGAGATCGGTCGCATATCCAAACATTTCTGCTAGGGGGACCATCGAATTTACAGCTTGAGAATTTCCAGGTCGCATTTCGGTCCCAATTATTTCACCTCTGCGTGCAGTTAATTGCCCAATCGTATCACCGAGATATTCGTCAGGGAGGACAACTTCCACCCGCATAATGGGTTCTAATAATACCGGTTTTCCTTTTTGAATTCCTTCCTTGAAAGCTAAAGAAGCTGCCATTTTGAAAGCCAATTCACTCGAATCAACTTCGTGAAATGAACCATCATATAGCCGGACTTTAATATCAACAACTGGATATCCTGCTAAGACACCTGCTTCTGCTGATTCAAAAATTCCTTTCCGAATGGCATTAATATATTCTTTCGGTATCACGCCACCGAAAATATCATTTTCAAATATTATTCCAGAACCAATTTCACCCGGTTCAAGCTCCAGGAGTACATGCCCATACTGGCCCCGGCCACCAGTTTGCTTGACATAGCGGTATTCAGCTCTCTCCACTGGCCGGGTAATTGACTCTCTATAAGCAACTTGTGGTCTACCAACCCGTGCCTGCACTCTGAACTCTCTCAACATTCGGTCGACCAGCACCTCAAGATGCAGTTCTCCCATTCCGGAAATGATTGTTTGACCGGTATCCTGGTCAGACCGGACATGAAAAGTTGGATCTTCTTCTGCAAGTTTCTGCAGTGCTCCCGCCATTTTGTCTTGATCAGCAGTTGTTTTAGGTTCGATCGCCACAGATATTACTGGTTCCGGGAATGAAATTGCTTCTAATAAAATTGGATCTGAAGCATTGCACAAAGTTTCTCCGGTGAAAGAATTCTTAAGTCCCAGTGTGGCACCAATATCTCCGGCTAATACCTCATCTACATCCTCTCTGCGATCAGCGTACATCCGTAGCAAGCGTCCAATGCGCTCTTTCTTTCCTTTTGTTGAGTTGTAAACCATGGATCCCTGTGTGATCTTTCCTGAATAGACACGCACATATGCCAATCTACCAACATAAGGATCGGTCACAATCTTGAAAACCAAAGCGCTTAAAGGAGCGTCGTCCTCTGGAGGTCGTTCGATTTCTTTCTCTTTTCCCGGGATGAAACCATGTACTGGAGGGACTTCAATTGGAGAGGGAAGATAATCAATAGTTGCATCTAATAATGGTTGAACTCCCTTATTGCGCAGAGATGAGCCGCAATAGACTGGTGTTGCTAAGTTCGCAATAACAGCCTTTCGCAGTGCCAATTTTAATTCTTCAATTGATATAACTTCCCCTTCCAGGTATTTCAACGTGAGTTCATCATCAACTTCTGCGATCTGCTCAACCATACGCTCCCGCATCTCAGACACGGAATGTAAGAGATCGGGTGGGATCTCAGCTACCCGCGGTTCATCTCCCAAACCCTCATCCCAATAAATTGCTTTCTCGGTAAATAAATCAACCACACCCTGAAAATCTGATTCAGAACCAATTGGTAATTGAACAGGAATTGGATTTGCTCCCAATCGTTCCTGAATCATATCTACCGTTCTTTGGAAGGAGGCTCCAACCCGGTCCATCTTATTCACAAAACAAATCCGCGGTACTTGGTATCTATCTGCCTGCCGCCACACAGTTTCACTTTGTGGCTCAACGCCCTGAACAGCATCGAAAATAACAATTCCACCATCTAAGACACGCAGCGATCTTTGTACCTCTGCGGTGAAATCAATGTGACCGGGAGTATCTATGATATTGATCTGATATTCTTTCCAAACTGCAGAAACTGCAGCAGATACGATGGTAATTCCACGCTCACGTTCCTGATCCATCCAATCCGTGACAGTTGTCCCATCATCCACAGATCCAATCCGGTGTGTTTTGCCGGTATAGTACAAAATCCGCTCGGTAGTTGTTGTCTTACCGGCGTCTATGTGGGCAATAATGCCAATATTTCTATACCGTTCGATTGGATGCTGGCGAGCCATAACGAATGGATTATCTCCCTATCCTGTAATGGGAAAAAGCACGGTTTGCCTCTGCCATCTTATGTGTTTCATCGCGTTTACGAATAGATGATCCGGTATTGTTATAGGCATCCATCAATTCACCAGCGAGCTTTTCTGAAAAAGATCTTCCAGAACGATCTCTGGTTGCTGCAAGTATCCAGCGGGTAGCTAATGCAAATTGCCGGTCAGATGACACTTCCATGGGAACCTGGTATGTGGCACCACCCACACGGCGAGGTTTTACTTCCATGACTGGCGAGACATTCTTCAAAGCCTGCTGAAAAACTTCTAGCGGATCCTTTTTGAGGTCTTTTTCAATCAATTCAAACGCGTTGTATGTCACGCGAGTCGCGGTACTTTTCTTCCCATTCTTCATTACTCGATTTATGAATGATTGAACCTGGACGCTGTTGTAGCGTACATCTGGCTCGATCTTTCTTTTCGGTGGTCTATAGCGTCTTGGCATAAGAATTCTTCCTTTCGGAATTCAATCGGTTCTCGTCAGTATTAAAATCCAAATCGCGAAATATCATCCTTAATCTCGAGGGCGCTTCGAGCCGTACTTGGATCGTCCTTGACGGCGATCCGACACTCCCCCAGTATCCAAGGTACCCCGAACAATATGATACCTGACACCAGGCAAGTCCTTTACACGACCTCCTCGCACTAGCACCACAGAGTGCTCCTGAAGAGTATGCCCTTCACCAGGTATATACGCAGTTACTTCAATACCATTGGTCAAGCGCACACGTGCGATTTTCCTCAATGCAGAATTCGGCTTTTTGGGTGTCATGGTGCGGACGATTGTACATACGCCCCGCTTCTGAGGAGCACCCATGGGTTGACGAATTCGGCGCTGTTTATTCGTGTTTAGGGTGTAAAGCAACGCCGGAGCTTTACTCTTAACTTTTTTGGACTTGCGTCCTTTTCGGACTAACTGATTAATGGTTGGCACCTGCGCCTCCAATCCTGTTCCCTAATACTGACTCTTCCATACATATTTATTCGAAGAAAGAAAACTTCCTCTTCTCAATAAGTGAGGCCATCGGTGGTTCGCGATGGCCTCGCAGCTCTTTCCGACTTCGATATAGGCAATTGATTTCCTGCCATTATGGAAATGGACAACGATCTGGGATTTTACCACGCCCCTAAATGAGCGTCAAGCCTCTGCGGGCGATTCGATCTGATCAGAAATTTTCTCCTAATCCCAATAAACCAGTGGAAATCCGCGGTGGTCTTGAACGCTCTTCATCCTTTCCAAAACGGATGATTTCACCAGTATCTGTTACTGCTTCGACAGCAAGACCCAAGCTCTGTAATTCTTTGACAAGCACCCGGAATGAGGCTGGTATGCTTGGTTCTTCCATTGGTTCTCCTTTAACAATCGCCTCATATGTCTTTACACGACCTTGAACATCATCAGATTTTACAGTTAACATTTCCTGGAGCGTGTAAGCTGCGCCATAAGCTTCTAACGCCCAAACCTCCATCTCTCCAAATCGCTGACCACCAAATTGAGCTTTACCGCCCAGTGGTTGCTGAGAAACGAGGCTGTACGGGCCGGTCGAACGAGCGTGGACTTTATCCTCAACCAGGTGGTGAAGCTTCATGATAGACATGATACCCACAGTGACCGGTTGATCGTAGGGTTTTCCCGACTTTCCATCGCGAACACGCTGCTTTCCTAAAACTGGAATTGGGAGGCTGGTCTCCATCATGGTCTTCTTAGCTCGCTCCCAAAGTTTACTATCTGATGTTCTTCCCACCTTTTTGCCCAGATCAAGCATCCACAGTCTCAAACAAGCGTTTACTGCCCTGGTATCTTGTTCAGGGCGATCATGCTCAGATATATCCATATCCTCAAAATCGAGAATTTCATCAGGGTTAAAGTCTTTATCCTTCAACCATTCAACAAGTACCGCTCTTCGAGCATACTGGTGGTCCGATACGAGCCGGAAAACATCGTAATCTCGTTCTCCGAGCCATCCTTCTAAGTACAAATTGCGGACTTCACCGTCATCTTTGATGGTTTCCGGATCATACTCGAATTGCTTAAGCCATTCCCAAGCCTTTTCTCCGACTTCTTCCCAGGCATGTTCAATCATCCATGCTCTGGCTAACTCAGCTTCAATTTCAGACTCTTTTGCACCATCGAATACTGGAGAAATCGCCCGAAAGCCTAATCTGCTGGATGCCCATCCTAAGTGGGTTTCCAAAACTTGACCCAAGTTCATTCTCCCCGGAATGCCGGTTGGATTGAGAATAATATCAATTTGTCGCCCATCTTCAAGATATGGCATATCTTCAACTGGGACAACCCGTGAAACTACGCCTTTATTTCCATGACGACCCGCCATTTTATCACCAGCAGTGATCTTCCTGCGTTGGGCAACAGAAACCCTGACCATGATATCCACACCTGCGGATAAATCAGAATTATCCTCTCTGGTAAACACCTTAACATCCACTACTTTTCCACGTTCACCATGCGGCATTCGTAAGGAGGTATCTTTTACATCTCGTGATTTCTCTCCAAAAATTGCTCGCAGTAATCTCTCTTCTGGAGACAATTCCCGTTCTCCCTTCGGTGAAATTTTACCGACCAGGATATCATTCGGTCCAACTTCAGCGCCAATGCGGATGATACCTTGTTCATCTAAATCCTTGATCGCATCTTCACCGACATTTGGAATATCACGAGTTATTTCTTCCGGTCCCAACCTTGTATCGCGTGATTCAACTTCATGCTTCTCAATATGCACAGATGTATATAAATCTTCCTGTACCAGTCGCTCCGAAATCACGATCGCGTCTTCAAAATTCGCTCCTTCCCAAGAAAGAAAAGCGACGGTGACGTTCTGGCCTAAGGCCAGCTCCCCTTTGTCGGTGGATGATGAATCCGCAATCACGTCTCCCTTACTCACCCGCTGACCTTTAACAACGGCTGGCCTTTGGTCTATACAAGTGCTTTGATTTGACCGCTGATATTTTCTTAATTGATAAAGGTGATCACCATCACCATTGCGAACAATCACATGCTTTCCAGTAACTGAAAGTACCTCCCCATCTTCTTCGGCGATAATCACCTGGCCCGAATCACGCGCGGCATGGAATTCCATTCCGGTTGATACTTGAGGGATATCAGGTTTAATCAATGGGACTGCCTGAGCCTGCATGTTCGAACCCATCAATGCACGGTTCGCATCATCATGCTCAAGGAATGGGATCAATGCGGCACTTATCCCAACCGTTTGGTTTGGTGCAACATCCATATAGTCAAGATATTCGGGGCTGAAGAAATCGAATCCGGAGTGTTGCCGGCCTGATACTCGACTGCGAATGAATTCATTATTCTCAGTCAGAGGTGTATTTGCTTGGGCGATTACGAATTTGTCTTCTGTATCAGCGGAAAGGAATTCCCGTTCATCGGTTACGTAGGGCACGATCAAAATCTCATCTTTTCCAGAGGTTGAGATCGAACGAGCCATGATCTTGGTGATACGTTCACCCATCTTGCCAATCACCTTTTTTGTTTTCTTATTAACCAGGTCTTCTCGTAAAGCTCTCCCTATCAACCGAGGATCATTTGAGGGCAGTGATTTCTGAACAGTTCGATATGGGGTCTCAATAAACCCATATTCATTGACTCGGGCGTAGGATGCCAGACGTCCAATCAAACCAATATTGGGTCCCTCAGGAGTCTCGATTGGGCAGATACGCCCATAGTGGGAGTGGTGCACATCGCGCACATCAAAACCAGCTCTTTCTCTCCTTAGACCTCCAGGTCCCAACGCCGACAAGGTTCGCTTATGGCGCAGCTCTGCCAGAGGATTAGTTTGATCCATGAATTGGGATAACTGGCTGGAACCAAAAAACTCCCGCAGCGCAGCGACCACGGGGCGAATGTTGATCAGGGTGATCGGGGATAATTGATCTTGATCGCGGATCGACATGCGCTCCTTTATCACTCGTTCCATCCTGCGCATCCCAATACGCAATTTATTTTGAATTAGCTCTCCTACTGTTTTTGCTCTGCGGTTTCCAAGATGGTCAATATCGTCTGGTGATTCCATGCCATTGTTGATTGCGATCATCCGTCTTACCAGATAGACGATATCCCATTTCGTGATCATGCGGCGATCAATATCCACATGCTCAGAAAGCTCAAACTTTTGATTTAGCTTATATCGACCAACTCGCTCAAGGTCATAATGCCTCTGATCAAAGAGCTGTTCCTCTAAAAACTCACGAGCATTTTCCAAAGTCGCAGGATCACCTGGACGCATGCGCCGGAAGAATTCTAGGAGAGATGCTTCTGCAAGAGTGTGTTTCTGGGATAAATCCCATTCGGGTTCCTGGGCCAGTGTTGATGCAATGAACATTCGATCTGGATTGTTATCAACATCGCTGAATATCTCGAGCAGCTCCTCGTCTGTGCCTTCTTTCAATGCATTGTTTACCAATTTATCATCTACAGCGGCCAAGGCGCGTAAGAAAATTGTGACGGGAATTGTTCGCTTCCTGTTGAATCTGAGAGTTAGATAATCGCTTTTGCGAGTTTCAAATTCCATCCAGGCGCCGCGATCCGGAATTAGCTTTGCTACTGACAATGGGCGACCAGTCGATCGATCGAGCGGGGCCTCAAAATAAACCCCTGGGGATCTGATCAATTGAGATACCACAACTCTTTCAGTACCATTGATGATAAAAGTACCTTTTTCCGTCATTTCAGGAAAATCTCCCAAGAAGATATCCTGCTTTATTGGTTCAGGTACATCTGGACCCGCTAGTAGGACGGAAAGATAAAGTGGTGACGCATATGTTAAATCACGCTCGACACAATCTTCAATCGAATATTTTGGTTCATCAAACCAATATTTTAAATCCCATTGCTCAGCCTCTGGAGTCCGGCTTGGGAAATATAATTTCATGCCCTTGTTGTACGATTCTATGGGGGATATTTCATGGAATAAATCTGCTAGTCCCTCTGATATCAACCGCTTGAAGGACTCGATCTGAACCTCGATCAAATCAGGTAAAGGAATAGTAACATCAATGCGAGCATAAGACTTAGTATCAACAGAGGATGCCATATATCGCTCCTGGAAAATTCGCCAATCTTTTCTATTACATACGCGTATTACGTATAACGCGATGGCATTGCAGCCAACCGTTTTACGCAATCGAGATTAGATAACTTAGATATTTTCGACCAAAATATACTTATTTGCGATTAAGCCGAATAGACAAGACGTAATTATAGCAGAATACTCGCCTTCAAGTCAAGCGCCGAATTGCCAATCATTTTAGTCAGTCGTTTTAGTTGCAGTTGACAACAGTTTTTGTTGACAACAGTTTTTGTGACAGCAGATTTTATGCAGCAGATTCTTCATTCCATGAAGGGAATACCCCTCATTTACAGGGAGAAGGTAAAATGACTATTTGTGAAAACCTGGCCAAATACTGAGATTATTATCCATTTAACATATTTTGATGCTTAAGAATTCATCAGATGATGCCACAGAGCATCACCTTAACCTCATATTCATTGCGAATGTTTTTTAGATTATCTCCTCCCAAATGATAGAATAATGTCATGGATCAATTTCCCTCAAATTTCAAATCCGGTTTTGTAGCTGTCATGGGACGCCCAAATGTGGGTAAGTCAACGCTTATCAATCAGCTGTTGGGCACGAAAATTGCTGCGACTTCACCCTGGCCGCAAACAACCAGAAAGACTCAAATGGGGATCCTATCACTTGACCATGCCCAAATAGTGTTCGTTGATACTCCAGGATTTCATAATCCTATTCATAAACTTGGCAAGAAAATGGTTCAGGAGGCTCTCCGGACGGTTGAAGAGAGTGATCTGATCCTGTTCCTGGTTGACTTGAGTGAGGCACCGGGCGAGGAGGACCATCTGTTGGCTCAAGCACTCTCTGCTGCTCGACGCTCAGTTTTGATCATCATGGCATTGAATAAAGCAGATATAAACTCCAGCGAAATCAACGAGCATCATAAAGAACTCTATCAAGAATTTGTTCCTTGTGCTGATGCGGTCATGGTTTCTTCCACTCAGGGTGATAATCTTGATGCCTTGGTTGATATTATCGTTTCCCACCTGCCTGAAGGACCGCCCTTCTTTCCGGGAGATCAATTGACCGATCTATATGAAAGAGAGATTGCAGCAGATTTGATCCGCGAGGCTCTATTGTATAATCTGCGTGCAGAAGTTCCTCACAGCATCGCAGTGAGAATAGACGAGTTTAAAGATCGGGATGAGAACACATCTTATATCGCGGCCACATTATTTGTGGAACGTGAATCCCAAAAAGGAATAGTCATTGGACAGGGTGGAGAAAAATTAAAGAAAATTGGAATTGACGCCCGGCAAAAGATCGAAGAATTGATCGGGCGCAAAGTATATTTAAGTCTACGGGTTAAAGTTCGCAAGAATTGGCGCAACGATGAGGCAGCTCTGAAATTATTCGGTTATAAATCTTAACTCATTACTCCCAAATTTCAAAATCGGGGTTTTGTTAATATACTTTGCTGGAAAATATTTCCCTCCTCTTAGATCAGAATTAGATCTTGAGAGGAGGGAATATATGTTGTGTACCAAGAAAACTTACTTTTTATCTGAGAAATCTATCTCATTTATCACCACTCGGATCAGGTATCTCATCCGGAGAATCAACTGTCAAGTTTTCATCTTCGAGGGCTGGTGTATCAGTCGACTCGATTACCTCAGCTGGGATTGCTTGCCCATTTAATTCACCCACCTCATCTACTGATGGATAATCATGGGTACCAAAGCGAGTTAGTATTACACCACCGAGGCCAAACAAACCCACGATAGTTGGAATCAACCAACCTACACATGGGATGAATGTTCCTGCACTGTCAACAACCAATGCGAGGCCGAATGTGCCAACACCTGCTGCCAAAGGAACCGACCAATCACGATCAATTGATTTAGCTATTCTCATACCAATTTCAAGTCCAATCGCAATCCGTCCGAAAAGCCATGCCACCACCAGCGCTAAAGCTCCAAGTAAGCTGATTGGTGAAAGAATGCAAGTTATTGCCAGCAGTACTAAAACGATTGGAGTCAGAATTATTGCCAGTAATCCAACCCCTCCAGCCATTACAGGTTGATCCACAATCGCTTTTGATGTCCGCTTGGTTGGATTCGGGAGGAACATTGTGATAAGGGCAGCTAAAGCACCCCATAATAAGGTGCGGAAAATGAACCAGATTACCCGCCAAAATGTAAACGCGACCGGATTAAATACTGGTTCAAATTGGGTTAATTGTGGAATATCGATTGTGCCCGGTATAAAAGATAAAGCTGGGACATCGATACCAGTTATCACCTGTCCGCTAACTTGAGCGCCTGGCTCACGATGCAACGTTGCGGCTATGGTTGTTAAATCACCGCTAATGGTTGCGTTTTCCTTTAGGTTGACCACCCCTCCAACGCCAACCAAATTTCCCTCCACAGAACCATTTACGCTAACAATCCCACCCAGAACAACGACATCACCTTCGACGACAGAGTCCTCTTCAATTGCAGCAGTTCCACCAAATACGATTAAACTGCCATCCAATATTTCACCACTGTCAAGCGTGAAAGTCCCACCAGCGACAATTCGATCGTCTTGTAATTCCTTTGCCATTGCTGTACCAGGAATGGCCAGCACCATCAATGTGACAATTAATAATATGTACTTCATATACTTCTTCATAGGGAAACCCTCCTTGAACTTAGGATTCTTAATGTTGAAAATGTCAGTACTAAGGTTAATACAAAAGCACCGACGACCAGGAACAACCACCATTGTGTTGGTACACTCACAAAAAATACTTCCAATAATGGCACTATCGCGCCCTGAATAGCAGCGGTCAAATTTAGGAGACCCGCGATTAGCGCCACCCCAGAAACAAAAACCTGGGTTGGGGTTTGAACTGTAGTAAAGAATCTAATTGACATGATAACTAGAACCACGAATGCGGCTCCTGTTGTAGATGCCAGGAACATCCAAGATGACCGCAGTTGCTGTCTTTCCTTTTCCCGAGAAATTTCTTCCGCCAAACGAACTTGCCAGCGTTCAGTAAAACCGGGTTGAGGTTGTTCGATGAGAAGTTCTCCAAATAAACCCTCGACTTCCTGCCAGGAGAACTGCAACTGACGGCATGATTCACAGGATTTAAGGTGCTCTTGGAGGTCCAACTCCTGGTCTGGCTGCAGCGGTTCATCCGCAACTAACCACGACTCAAAGGGCTTGTGATTCATATGTTTGCCTTTCCAAACCTGATAAGGTCTGTTTCCTTTCAACCCAGGATTTCGCCAGCTGAGATCTTGCGCGGTGTATTCGACTTTTAACTGCACTGGTCGATAATTTCAAAGCTTTAGCAATTTCTTCATAGGAGAACTCATACCAATAATACATAATTACAATAGCCCGGTCGGTATCACTAAGCACGTTTAATAATGAGCGAATACGTTTTTGTTGTTCACTTTCTGTGAGTGATGTTTCAGGATTTGAACCTGGATCCGGGATTTCGAGGTAGGGAGTGTCCTCAATATGAATAATATTTAATCGCCTTTTTCGCAGCGTGTCGATACAATAATGAGCGGCAATGGATAATAACCAAGTGGAAAACGATCTTTTTCTGTCAAAGCTCTTCATGGCTTTATACGCTCGCAGGAAAGTCTCCTGTGCTGCATCCTCTGCCTCGTATGGATCTCCCAGCATCCGATAGCATAAATTGTATACAGCGTTTTGGTGGACATTAACTATTTCAGAAAATGCGTCCACATTTCCATTCTGAGCCAGAATCAGTTTTTCAGATTCTATTTCTGGCACCGCATTGCTCCTCAAACCACACCTTATTCAGGTTTTGTGGGTCTATAGCCACTTGAAAAATTGGTCGGGTTATTCTCACTCTTGATTAAGTATACGTGTAAACTATAATAAAGTTGCATACTGGGAAGATTTAATGGAACTATATAATTCACAAAAAAAACTCGCCAAGAATTCTCTTGGCGAGTTATGACCTGTGCTTATTCTCAATCCGACTTAATCAGCTGCGATTGGCGGTGGTGATTTCTCTAAACTTTCCTCCGATACAGCTTCAGCAAGAATTATTTCCTCGAGTTCTTCCTCTTCTTGGAGAACTTCCTCTATCTCTTCCTCTGCAAATCGACCCGGTACGAATCCCGTTCCTGCTGGAATTAATTTGCCAATGATCACATTCTCTTTCAGACCAAATAGAGGGTCGTCAGTAGATGCGATGGCTGCCTGGGCAAGAACCTTGATCGTATGCTGGAAGGATGATGCAGACAGGAATGATTCTGTACTCAAAGATGCTTTAGTGATTCCCATCAAAATCTCCAGATATCTCGCGGGTAGCAGATCTTCACCTAGCAAGCGCTCATTTTCTCCTTTCAGTTCAAGGTAATTTACCAAATCTCCTGGAAGGTAAGTTGTGTCACCAGGACGCGTAATTTGAACCTTTGACATCATTTTGCGAGTTATCACTTCAAAATGTTTATCATGGATATTTTGTCCTTGGGATCGGTAAACTTTCTGGACTTCGGACAACAGGTATTTCTGGCATTCATGTCGTCCTTGTATCCTCAAGATCAAATGGGGATTTAGAGAACCCTCTGTTAATGGCTGACCTGGTTCTACATGATCGCCACTCTTAACTAACAATCGCGAATTACTTGGAATTTCATATTCCTCTTCTTGGCTAATTTCATAAGACACAACAACTTTTTCTGTTTCTCTATCGTCCGATTGTTCAATGCG
>JALHTN010000486.1 GCA_022865865.1 Anaerolineales bacterium | reverse complement strand
TACTGGAAAATCAGCCTGTTCGTCGGATGCACCCAATTCAATGAACAAATCGAAGGTCTCGTTTAGCACTCGTTCTGGGTCTGCATCTTTACGGTCCACTTTATTGATCACCACCATTGCCCGGTGACCCATTTCAAGCGCTTTCTTGAGTACAAATCGGGTTTGCGGCTTGGGCCCCTCGGCAGCATCCACCAGCAATAAGACACCATCAACCATGTTCATCACGCGCTCTACTTCTCCGCCAAAATCAGCGTGACCAGGGGTGTCGACGATATTTATTTTCACATTCTGCGAGATTTCTTCGTCCCAAAGATCGATTGCAGTATTTTTTGCCAGGATGGTAATTCCGCGTTCACGTTCCAGGTCGTTTGAATCCATCACCCGTTCGATGACCTGCTGGTTTTCTCTAAATACGCGTGCTTGCCTGAGCATGCCATCCACCAGGGTAGTTTTCCCGTGGTCGACATGGGCGATAATGGCAATATTCCTTATATCCTTCCGTTCTATCAACATACTGTTTACAGCCTTTAATAATATATATTTAGTCTAGACACACAACGACCCCGGCCGCACTGGCCGAGGTCGACTAGCGAGTCTTATAATCATATCAAGAATACGCCATTTTGAACAGAGTGGATTTGTCTGGAAATAATTCGGGTCATTAAAGTGGGGCGATTCAAAGAACAGACTTCCTTGAAAAATGGAAGCCTGTTCTTGATTTTGAATTTTTCTGATCTACAATAGTGGTGCCTTAAGAGTTCAAGGTATAAAATATGCTCTCAATTGGCCGCCTCATTTATTGATTCTGGGCTCTTCTCTTTCATGGGCGTGGTGGCCCGCCAGAAGCCGAGGAAGATCAAGGTCGCCCCAAGCAGTTCACCGATATATAAAGCACCTGGAATTCCGAAGCGGCTGAAGGCGCCGCCAAAGGCGGGTGCCAGGGCTCCGACAGCAATCAGGATATTGCCAATGACGCGGTGAAGCAGGACTCGTTTGCGATAGAAAATCCAGGCTGAGTAAACGGCTCCACCGACCAGGGTAACCACACCATAAATATTGAAGAAGGGCGTTAACGTGCGGATACCGGGTGTCACAATGGCGTGTCCACTCAATTCGCTTCCAGTGTGCACGCTGGCAGTTAATAAGCTGGGGTCCAGCTGTGCACCAAAAATCCGGATAGCGGCATATGCAGAAGCAACGCCCAGGATCACCATCAGGATATTTGCGTATCTACGTTTAGCTAACAGGTACACAGTTCCCTGTCCCAACCAGGCTGCCACCAGGATGGCACCAAACAGGTACCACATGCGGAAAATGAGAGCATTCCAGCCAAAAGCTCCGAAGTACGCCTCGCAAAAACCGCCGATGCCATAAAAAAGCATACCCAGACCCCACAAGAGCAGGTGAGGCCCTCTTTTTTCTGCATACCGCTTGAAGATGATAAATGCAAAAATAAAGCTTATGATGGCGGAGATGAAGGGGATCACGGTGTTGATGAATGTCATTTGGTTCTCCTTAGGGTGAAATGGATTCGAGTATTGCCCTAGAAAACACCTATGAGTACAGCCACGGCGAAGATCAACATACCGATAATGAGCGCAATTAATATCGCGATGATGATGGGTATCGATTTCTCGAAGAATCTTGGGTATGCCCTCTTCGGAGGTGTTTGCGGGGAGTTTTCTACCATATAATAGGGGTAATAAGTAAAGATTTCACAACGAAACCTAAGTATAGTTGTACCCAATCCGCCTGCATAGTGAGGTTTACCTAGGTTAATGTGAGATTGGGATTAATATTTTGCCAGCGTTAAACCCGAGATGAATCGTTTCCTGAGTTACCCAATCCTATTATTCATATTCCTTCTTCTCGGATGCAGCTCGCCATCTCCATCTCAGCCAGATGAACCTTTACAAATTTTATTTATTGGTAACCGCTATACTTTTGTAAACAAAATGCCGGGGGTATTTCCCGAACTAGCTGATTTGGGTGATCACAGAGTGAACGTCATTACTTTAGCTAAATCTGGCTATTCACTCAGCGACCACGCTCAAGACCCAGAGACGCGCACAG
>JALHTN010000485.1 GCA_022865865.1 Anaerolineales bacterium | reverse complement strand
GTCGAACCCCCATCGACAATGATGTATTCCAGATGTTCGTAATCCTGTTCTAAGACTGAGCAGATCGTCTCCTCAAGAAAGGCAGCCTGATTGTAAGAAGGCGTTACGATTGATACGAGCGGTTGTTCTTTTAAACTCAAGAGTGATCCCTTCAGCAATCTACTGCCAATCCTCTGCAGAGTAATACAGGGGTGCGACATCGCGGGTGAGCTGCTGCACACGTTCGATTTCAGCATCTGGCAAATGCTGCTGCCAGGATTTAATTATGGATTGGCTATCAATCCGAACCGAATGAACCCCCCGCGGGGAGGTCCTTTTGGGGTTTTTTTCGCTGCTCGCGGCCTTGATGGTATCTTGTACCTTTGGGGTATATTCCAAATCCAGCTCCCGATATAACTGCTCAAATCGTCCTTGGGGATCTGCTGAAAGGTCTTCATGCCGGATGACGATCAATTCGGGGAGTCTTTTTCGCAAGTCATCAACGCTCTGGTATACCATCCGCCACAACAAACAACTTTGGGCGATCAGATCATCTGCTGATTCAAGCATATGTTCCATTTCATCTTTGTAAGGCTCCAACCAATCACGCATCAGCAGCGACTGGTCAAGTAGATCACTAACATCAAAATTCCAACCCAGTCTCATCAAGCTGCTGGCGACAGCTGCCGGGTGTCTCACCACGATTACGATCCTGCATCCCAGGCAGCTGCTGAACCACTCGCTAGAAAATATGGCAAACGGATCTTTGATCAGGGGCAACTGCGACTTTCTGTGTCCATTCCAAAATGTCTTCTTGTCGCGGACCAACCTGAGCAGGTCTTTTGACGACTTGATAGCGCTGATCTCCAATTGGGTGTGGTAGTTAAAGCTGAGCATTTCCTGGAGCGCGGCCAGGTACTCATCCTGGTTATCTTCACATATGTAGGTGTACCAGCGTCGGGTAGGTACCCGCATCACCCCTGGTCGATGCCAGACATTCAATGGTTCACTGATATAAGCAACCTGAGGACCAGCAGCCAGCATCTTCCCAACCCAGGTAGTTCCCGAACGGTGAGCCCCGCTGACGAGGATTGGAAGATTACTCAGACTATTCATACCCGCTGTTATCGTTCAATCCACCCGTTTAAGACACAAACCAGGCCAGTCTCCCAGATCGATTTCAGAACTCAAATCAGGTCGTTGAGATTCTTGGTAGCGGGTATAAAGGCTGTCCAAATTTCTTACGCCCAGTAAACCCAGGCAGGCATACACCACTCTATGCCAATGCCGGAAGGTAAATAACGGTTGGTTAACGAAAGCCCGACTATATGATTTTATCGAAGCCCTATAGTGGCCGCCGTCCAATAAATAACGCGCATTAAGTCGGTAAGCACCTGCCTGTACCTTTCGCTTGTTCTGGTTGACCAATGGACCCAGATCATACTGCAGCTGCATCCAATCCAGTACTTCTAATGTTTCTCTCCCAAAAGCAGCGGCCTGAGATACATTCTTGGCCGCCCCATGATGCCGGGCAGCTGCCCAAAATGAATCTTCATGTTGGATCGGTCCCAGGCTGGCGATACGGATCCATAGTTGGTGGTCCAACATGAAATGATATTTGAGATCAAGACCTTTCACCCGCTCGTAGGCATCGCGCCCAATAAATACAGCCGGCTGGCAGATAATTCTGAACCCGATCAAATCCTCGAGTCCCCAGGATGGGAAGATCAGCTTTTTGAGAGGAGTACCCTTGGCATCAATCGTAATAGCATTCCCGAAAACCATGCTTGCCTGGGGGTTTTCTTGAAATGATGTCACTGCCTCAGCAACAGCGCCTGGCAAATATAAATCATCTGAGTTCAACCATGCGACGATCTCACCCTGAGCCCTTGCCATGCCTTTATTAATCGCTGAAGCCTGCCCTTCATCCGGTTCTGATACCCACCAAGTCAATTGCGAGTTGTATTTCTTGATAATATCCACACTGCCATCGGTCGATCCTCCATCAACGATCAAATATTCAATCGCCGGGTAATCCTGGCCCAGAACCGATTGGATGGTATCTTCCAGGAATTCAGCCTGGTTATAAGATGGAGTGATAACCGATACAAGCGGCTTGTTCATATAATGTTTATCGAGCTGGGTTCCAAGAGAACTACCCCGAATCGCATTTAATTGCTGCTAATCCAGTGGATTTCGGAGATCGAAAATTAGATAGCCATCTCCCTCAGCGAAAACGGGAAAATTATCATAAAGTAATTTCTTTAATTCGGGTTGTTTTTCGAATTGGTTTTTCATTGTTACCAGGAAGAAATCCTTGTTACCCGCCCGCTTATCAAACCATTCTTTGACTTCGATCGCTGGTTTTCCCTGCAGTTCTCGTAGATTTTGCTGACCAAGTGGAGGCCAAATCTTGGGAGTGACCCAACCGAAGTAGGCCAAGCGGTTGCCGTAGTCATGTACCAATCCAATTACGGAAGGGTTGTGGTCTATTATCTCCCCAATATTCGCCCAATGCGCAGGTTCATGTCGGAAATCTTCACGGGCTAAATCCAATCTGACATCCCAAATTTTGATCACAATTGCTGCTAATAAAATACCCAAAACTGCAACACGAACCAGGTTTGCTGGCTTAAGATCAGCTAATGGCTTGAAGATTAATGCCCCGACAGGAGCTAATGTGATGGCAACAATCGGTATCAGGGGCAGGTGATAATATGAATGAGTTGTGAAGTGATATGGAAAGGTCATGCCAAAAATGAAATATCCAACCCACAAACCGACCCCGAAAGCCCGCAGCGCGGCAGATCGAAATAATAATGTCCCCAGCAGTGCGGCGAAAATCGCCCCATAACCAACAATCCCAGTTGCCATATCCTCCCAGCTAAAATAAAATCCTATATCCCGCCAAAACTCTGGGAAGAAGCGTCCTAGAAACTGGCTTTCCATCGACCCAAAAAACAAACCATACAATGTGTAAGCGATCATCGGCAGCACGGTCAGACCGGCGATCAGCCAGATTTGGGGGTCTTTGATTGCTTTTTTTATACCTTTGCTGATCAGCAAAAATGCTGCCAGAGCAAACAGAATTGGGAAAAGGGCAACCGCTTTTACAAACAATGCCATTCCGGCAAGAATACCAGCCAGGATCGCGGTTTTCCAGGATGGATTTCGATACCAGTAGTAGAACCCCCATAATGCGAGCACAATGAACATGACCATTAAGGGATCAGGTTGAAAACTGCGGCTGGCAATGATCCCAAATGGTACAAAAAGGTAGTAAGCTGTCGCTAGAACCCCTCCATCTGGAGAAGTCATTGCACTGGTCAAGAAGTAAAGTGCCAAACCACCGATGATCCAAAATAACGAAGAGTAAATCCTTGCCACCCATACTGGATCCGAGCCAATAACCCGGTAGGTGTTGGCAACGAGCGTTTCCATGACAAGTGGTTCGATAATCCCCTCTCCGGAATACTGGTTGATCGCTGCCTCGCTCTGCCAGTTTTCTGATTCAGGGAGACTCCGGACGTACATGCTGCGAGCAATAATGGCTGAGCGGAGCTGGCGAGTCGGATGGAAATCTAAGGGTGGATCAGTCAAATCCACCATGCGAATGGCGAAACCCAAACCGAACAAGATCAACAATACTATCCAAAGGAAGATTCTGGATTTTCCAAAGAATGAAGTTTCAACCAAAGGGTATTACCTCCGTAAAGATCGTTGTGCTCGGAACCATAAGTTATTTTTATATATCAATTTTCAAATAGAGATTGATATTCTACTTTAGGAAATACCGCCAACTTCCCACCAATTGTGGCATCCAGAATTTCGCGATTTGCTGCTGAATAAATTTCTCTAGCTTTGCGATATGCAACCTCCGAGGTATCCAAATCTGGTAGCTGCCAGCGGAACCCTTTTCCAAAGTAGTTGCTATCAAAATGGTCGGGATCATCTCCTCCAGATACCACGGTGGTATTTGGTTTACCCTTGGTAGTAAAGCTGTGATCGACCCCGATGAGAATGACCTGCTGGAAACCCATATGGAATGCCAGCTGCATCGCGACATAGGTCACTGTAGCTCCCTCCCATAAACGGCCGCTAGCATCCTGAGCGAACTTCACTCCGCTATAGGTGGTGTGCAGGAAGGACAGTGGTGGTTCGGAAGGCAGCTTTTCCTTCTCTCCTAGAGCTGCATCGATGATCTCTCTGGAACGCCAGCTGAGAAACCTGGGCATTCGCAGCGAGAGGATATCTTCGGCACATTGCTCGATCACGAGGCTGTTGATGGATAAATAATAGGAAGTTGGAAAACCCAGCTGTGGAAACATTAAATAGATACGGTTCATGCCGAATGTATATTCATCCCTTAAATAGCTGAGATCTGTATTCTTCAAGCTGGGTCCGTTACCAATAATGAAACAACGCTCACCAGGATGAATATTCTTAAATCTTCTCAGATTTTGAATGCTCTCTCGACGCCAGGGATGGAATGTCGCTGCAGGCCATAGTGTAGCCCGGTAAAAACCATACCATCCTGACCTGGCTGTATTCCACAAAGCTGGTGGAACACGTGGTTTCATTCGTTCTTGGAAAGTGCTCATTCAGTGCTTAACCTGGCGGTTGCCCCTCCATCTACAATCATTGCCTGTCCAGTCATAAATGAAGATTGGGTCTCATCAGCCAGGAAGTAAATCGCATGTGCAATCTCCTCCGGTTTACCAACCCTACCGATGACGGTTTTGTTGGCCAGATTTTCTAATCTTTCAGGGAGCGAACCTTCGCCTACATGTCCCCGGGATAACCCGGCGTGCAGCATAGGTGTATCCACTGCTCCAGGTAAGATAGCATTGACGCGAATACCCTCTGGTGCGAATTCGATCGCCATGGCACGCGTCAATGCCAGCATGCCGCCTTTACTGGCCGCGTATGCAGCAATATTTGCGGAAGTTGCTACTGCATGCACCGAAGATACATTTACAATCGCGCCCCTCCCAGCAGCCTTAAATAATGGGAAAGCCAGCTTCATTGCCAGGAAGACCGCTCTCAGATTGGAAATCATCACAGTATCCCATTCCTCAACTGAAGTTTCCAGGAGAGGTTTGGCAATTTGGACCGCGGCATTATTAACCAAGGCATCTAGACACTCGCTGAAGCTTTGAGCCTGTGAGAATATAGCCTCCATATCATCAGGTTTAGAGATATCGGCCTGGATAAAAAGACCCTTACCTGGAAAACCATCACCGTATGCTGATCGGTCAACTCCAATCACCTGCCAACCTGATTCTGAGAAAAGATCCACGGTAGCCCGGCCAATCCCTCCAGCTGCGCCGGTGACTAGTACTGTCTTTTTATCTCGTGTTGAACTCATAGGTTCATTATTTTTGCTCATTTGTCATTCTTCCACATCCAATTAATAGGTCTCTTCAGGCATTCTTTCAACATCATCACCACGATACGAAATTCCGAGGCCGTCGAGTAAGTTGCGTAATGTATTCCAATGGACATGCTC
>JALHTN010000484.1 GCA_022865865.1 Anaerolineales bacterium | reverse complement strand
GGATCCTCGGCTCCTGGATTTCCCCTGATAACATCTGTATTCCGCTCCCTCAGGAAACAACCGGGAATTGGCAATGGCTGGTACCCCTTTGGAGCGAACGCGGTATGATAGGAATCATGGTATTGGGGCCTAAGCGAGGGGATGGTCTCTACGCGCAGGAGGAAATTGAGATTGCCCGCACAGTAGGGGAGCGGCTGATTGATATGCGTGCCAGCACCGAGATTTCCCGGCGTTTGATGGCTTTACAGCGACAAAGATTGGCCGAAAGTCAGATTGTTGACAGACGCACCCGCAGGGTGCTGCATGATGAAGTCCTGCCGCACTTGCATGCTGCCCTGCTCTCTTTGAGCACTTCACCAGCTGAGCATCATGATGCAATAGAAGCTCTTTCTAGTGCGCATCGCCAAATCGCCGATCTACTGCGCGACTTGCCGATTGTGACAGCCCCGGATGTTTACCGCCTGGGTTTGATCGCTGCGCTGAAAAAAACAATCGCAAATGAATTCTCAAGCGCGTTCGAGCAGGTTATTTGGGAAATGCCTGATGGAGTGGCACATTCCCTGGAGCAATTATCGCCTTTAGTTTCCGAAGTGGTCTATTTCGCTGCACGAGAAGCCATCCGTAATGCCACCCGACATGGACGTGTGCTCCCCATCCTGAAAATAGCTGCAAATCAGGGGGATCAGGAATTAGAATTTGTGATCGAAGACAATGGTGCTCAACCTCTAGATAAACAGCAGAAAGAACCAAGCAGCGGTCAGGGTTTGGTGCTCCACAGCACAATGATGGCAGTGATTGGGGGAGAACTTTCGTTTGAGCAGGCTGCGGAGCAAACCGCACGAGTCGTGTTGCGGGTACCATTAGCTGTTAAATAACCTGCTTTCAGTTCCAAGCGCGCGATCAGTCCTACATTTTCGCAAAATTTTAATATCTTTTCTTCATACCCGATCAGCCGAGATATTGCTTTTGATCATTTAGCAACCTGACAGATTTCTCTGACCCAGGAATGTGTCCGCCCGCGCTTGGCTCGTATATCTCCTTGAGTTATATTCATTGGACTCAAAAATAAATTTCTGGAACTGCCAGCTTCGGAGGGGTTGAATGAGGTTTTAACAGGGAGCAAATTAGTGCACAGAGCAAGAAATGCAGGGATCGTAAGCGCGTACCAACATTTGAGCCTTTTTGCTGATCTCTGCTTCTCCCATGCCTCGGGCGGCTAATTCCGGAACAAGTTCCTGCAGATCGAAGTGGATATTGGCGTGATTCTGACCGGTCGGGATCACACAATCCGCTCGTTCAATTACCCCATTTTCGTCAATATCGAGGGAGTGGTAGAGAATTCCGCGCGGGGCTTCAATTGCTCCCACTCCCGTGCCGGCCTTGATATCATAAGAAACTGCATAATCGGAAATGTCCGAGTCGAGCAGTTGTGCGAGCATATCTTTTGATTCGTATGCCACATGGAAGCATTCGACTAACTGCGCCAGGTTGTGAAAGTAGGGGTTGTGGGCTGGGGGGTTTAGATTGAGTTCTTCCGCCACCACTTTTGCCTTGGGGTGTAAGCCTGAATAGTTATTGTTAAACCGCGCCAGGGCACCCACGGCAAACGATTCCCGGCTCAATTTGCACAATTTCGAGGTGGAGAAATCCACCAGGTATTCATTGGTCATGGACAGATAATCATCTTCGCCCTTGCGAACCCCATCACTGGACATTAAATCCCCACCGATGAAGGGGTAGTCCCCTGCGCCGCGCAGCGAGACGAATTCGGTCTCGCGTGTAAAATCGGGCCAGGTCAGATCCTTAAAGAAATTGAGGGTTTCCCAAAGGTATGGAAGGGTTGCTTCAAGTTCTTCCAGCAGAGTGCGCAGCTGTTTTTTGCGCGGCACCTTGGTCATCCCACCGACTTTAATAGCCATCGGGTGGGAGGTGCGGCCTGCGATGAGGTCCGAGGCCCGGTTGGCATAACCCCTCAAGCTGGTGGCTATTTGTAAGACCTGTGGGTGAGTTTTGGCGATGGGGATCACACTGCCCGTATCCAGGAGGTCCGGTGCTACCAGGAAGAAGAGATGCAGGGTGTGGCTCTGCAAAGTCTCTGCGTGCTTTGCCAGCAGCCTGACTTTCTTTGCCGTGTCTGGTATTTTAATCCCCAGAGCTCTTTCTGCCGCGCGGGCACTTACCAAGGCGTGCGAAATCGAACAGATGCCACAGATACGCGCCGCGAGCAGGGGTGCCATTTCAATCGATAAGCCTTTCATCATCACCTCGAAGAAGCGGGGTGTTTCAACCACTTCCCAGGTGCATTCGGCCAGCTTATTGTCCTCGATGCGGATCTTGATATTGCCGTGCCCTTCGACCCGGGCGATATGTTCAACTTCGATATTAATCGGGGTATCAAAATTTATCTTCATCTACAAACCTTTCCATTCTCCGCTATCCAAGCGGGGACTCTGCTCTTTCCAATAATGGAAGATATTCATTACCACTAAAGGCGTTAAAAAACTGGGCTCGTTCCGCAATTTGCTGCTCGGAAAAACCGTGGTCTCTGAGAATTTCAACGAGTGATTCAAAATTGGCTTCGTCGGCGGGACCTCTGCATCCCCAACAGCCCAGGTAGTTGCGCGGGCAGATGGCGTTGCATCCCGCACGGGTTACAGGTCCCAAACAAATCATCCCCAGATCGAATACGCAGGTATTAAAACGCTGCTTACATTCAACGCACACCGAATATTGGGGAAACTGTGGTTCCAGACCAAGGATCAGGTGCCGTACCAACCACTCAAATTCAGGTTTTGATATAGGACATCCGGGCAGTTCGATATCGACGCTGACGACGTCCGACACCTTCCTTACCGGTCCGGTCTCTATGGGATGTGCGCCGTACACCTCTTTCATTGTATCTGCTAAGGTAAATCGTTCCCTGAGGTTATGTACCCCTCCAAGACAGGCGCAGGCTCCCATGGCAACCAGGATTTTGGCCTGGGCGCGGATTTTTTTGAGGCGGGCAACCTCATCGTCGGTGGTAATGGAGCCCTCTACAAAGGCGATGTCGTATCCATCCTGCTTGTCTGAGGAGATCAACCGAAAGTTCAGCACCTCGATCGCGCCGAGCAGATCAAGAAGGGTTTCTTCCTTGTTGGCGATCTGCAGCTGGCAGCCTTCACAACCAGTGAAACCAAAGACCCCAAATTTCGGTTTTTCGAGAGGTATACCCAGGTAATTCATAATCATTCCTTCGTAGTTCTTCAGTATTTATTCGAGCAGCACCGCTAAATGGCTTCTTTCAGATTCATCACCGACCAGTAATCAAAAACGGGGCCATCCAAACAGGTGAAGGTAGAGCCCACATTACAGCGGCAGCACTTACCCATGCCGCAGTGCATTCGGCGTTCCAGGGAAACGAACATGCGCTGGCGCGGCAGTCCCAGATCGCTGAGATAGCCGCACACAAATTTGAACATCACGGGTGGTCCGCATACGATCGCAAAGGTATCGTCTGGATCGATGGAGACATCATCAAAAAGATCGGTGATCATGCCGACAGGCCCGCTCCAATGCTCATCCGGGTGTTCGACAATGGTCAATATATTGAGGCCGTAGACCTTGCGCCACTCCTCTACCTGGTAATCAAACAAGATTTGAGATGGGTCATGGGCGCCATAAAGCACCGTAATGTCCTTGTAATCCATACGGTGGTCATTCGCCCAGTAGATGGGAGAACGGAGGGGGGCAATCCCCAGGCCTCCGGCGATCAAGAGAATGTTGGATCCTTTCATCTCCTGCATGGGAAAATGCGTCCCAAATGGACCGCGAATCCCGACAAAGGCACCTGCCTCCAGGCGGTGAAGCATTCCGGTAACCTTGCCGACCTTGCGCACACAGAGTTCGAGGAACTCCCGGTTAGAGCTCGAGCCTGAAATGGAGATGGCTACCTCACCACATCCTGGAAGCTCAAGCATCACAAATTGACCAGGCAGAAAGGTGAATTTTTCGCGTTCCTTTGGATCACATATCCTGATGTGAAACAGTTTTTCTTGAGCCGTGAGCGGGATTGCAGCCAGGACCTGGGACTTGAAACTGCGTTCTGTTTGCATGCGCGTCGATTTCCGGTTGAAATCCGGGGATATCGACATATAGGGCTCGAGGTT
>JALHTN010000483.1 GCA_022865865.1 Anaerolineales bacterium | reverse complement strand
CGATGAATACCCACAGATTACGATTATTTTTAATCGATTGGCTTATTGTGTTCAACATCGCCATTATTCTTTTCTGACCGTATAAGTAATGATTGGACCGCGGTTTACGAGATATGAAAACTGCCGATATGGCCAAAGCAGGGCTGAAATGAGGGGATATAACTTTTTGATCCCGGACGCAAAATGGTTATGATCAAGGATCATATCTAAGCTTAATAGAAATGCTCCCTTCCCACCAAGAATACAGCCCTTCGCAATTACCTCCAGGCTCGCTATGTCCAACAATTGATGGAGAGCTTGCTCAGTGAATAGATTGAAATGCCGAGGAGCATCCCAACCGATCCAATATTTTCCGAAAAGATAGCGATCAAAGCTGGATAAATTGGGGATCGAGAAAACCAATATTCCGCCTGGTTTGAGTAATTCTCGGGACCGAAGTAATGCCTGTTTTGGACTGGGTAGATGTTCGAGAACATCCCACATGGTGATAACATCGAAAGTCGCTGGTTTCAGGACTGCTGTGTCGAGGGTTCCATTGATCACCTCTAACTGGTAATATTCATGTGCGATCTGCGCTGCTTTCTCTACGGGTTCGATTCCGAGCACCTGCCATCCATTTTCCTGGGCAATTTTCAAGAAGTTTCCGGTCGCGCAGCCAACATCCAGCAATTTTCCTTTACTCAGGCTTTGAGTTTCAACGAATTTTAGCTGCAAATTAAGTGCTCGACGCAGGTGCCAATTGCGAGAGTCTGATTTATCCTCGAGCAAATAATAAGCTTCATAATCGTCAGGATAGAACCTCTCGAGTTCATCAATTGCAGGCCGAGTTGGCAGGTAAATCAATCCACATTGTGAGCATGTCGCGAGCTGATATTCATCCCCCGAATAGCGATCCATCCGTTTGAACTGGGTAATTGGATCATCAGCCCCACAAAGGTCACATTTGACTTTTTCCAAGTTATGCTTCACCTTTGCAAATATCAAAACCCTCTCTCACCCCAGACCAGAAAGCGGGTAGGTATCTGGAATTTCCTAGCATAAGCTCCCGGATAGTGGTCCATCCCAGGACCAGCCAGATAGTATAAATTGGAAAACGGTCGTGATTGCGATAGAAAAGCACAGTGTTTCGCCCAAGAAATTTCCAGCGCTGTGGAGAACTTTCACCCAGCGATTGGGATACCTTATGCTTTACTCGAGCTTCTGGAACATATCCAATCGAAAAACCTGCTTCACGGGCGCGAAATGAAAAATCATAATCTTCCATGTAATTCACATATAGCGGATCAAATCCAGATATTCTATCGAGTACCTCTTTCTTGATCATCAGTGCACAGCCGGTAGCGTAATCAAGCTGGTATGCTTGATCATATGCCGGTCCATCAGGTTTTTTATAGCCATTCATTTTGATCGTCGGGGGAATTGACCGCCATCGAGCTCCAGCTGCCCAGATCATGTTGGGAGGTTCGTGGAATGTAATTTTTGGAACTGAGATATCCCATTTGGTATTCACCAGCAAGGAAAGCGTGTTTTCGTCGATAACGGTGTCATTATTCAATAAGAAAATGAAAGGTGCTCCGTTTTCCAGGGCTTTTTCAATGCCTGCATTATATCCCCCTGCAAAACCTATATTATCTGGAAGGGCGATTAAGGTGATTTGATCGCAGGCTTGACTGATTTTTTCGATCGAAT
>JALHTN010000063.1 GCA_022865865.1 Anaerolineales bacterium | reverse complement strand
TGTGGGAATGATGATCCCGCGCTTTTATGTGCGCCAGCAGCAGGGAAAGAGCTTAGTGAGATTTAGTGAGCAGCTGCCGGATATGCTGGGCCTGATGGTAAACGGTCTCCGGGCTGGCTCTTCGGTGATGCAGGCCATGGAAGCAGTGAGTAAAGAATTGCCGCCGCCGATCTCTGATGAATTTCGACGCGTGGTACAGGAGATCCAGATTGGCTTATCCATTGAACGCGGTCTGGATAACCTGTACCGCCGCATCCCAAGTGAAGATCTTGATTTGACCATCACTGCGATGAATGTACAGCGAGAAGTCGGCGGCAACCTGGCTGAGATCCTGGATACAATCACTTATACGATCCGCGAACGTGTCCGCATCAAGGGTGAGATCAGGGTGCTGACATCCCAAGTGGTTTATTCAAGCCGCTTCCTTTCAAGCATGCCATTTCTGATTGCAGGCGCGTTATGGTTTATGAACCGGCCCTATATGATGATGTTTTTCGACCCAGATTCGCGCATGATCGGCATCCCGGTTCTGATAATTGGGGCATTAATGATACTTGGCGGATATCTTGTCATGGGCAAGATCGCCGCTATTGAAGTATAGTCTTGGCGGTATGAGGAGGTAGTTCTATGCTTTGGATTGCTATACTTGTCGGAGTGGTCTTAATTGCGGCCGTGGTGATGATTGTCATAGGGATGCGGGATGCGGGGGCAGATGATCCGCTACAAGATCGACTGGGTGAATATGCAGCCCGCGGGGAAATCGTTGATCTAGAAGAGATCGAACTTTCGCAACCAATAACAGAGCGGGTTTTCTTCCCAATAGCGAGGAAAATGGGCCAGCTGGCTTTGCGCTTTACTCCTCAAAATGCTATCCAGCAAACAGCGAGGAAGCTGGTATTAGCTGGCAATCCCGGAGGCATGGATCCAACGGTATTCTGGGCGCTGAGAATGGCGGGATTGTCGTTGGGCGCATTATTATTTTTTGTGGCGACAATTGCTCCAGAAGGCAGCTTCCTGAAAGGGCGTGGTTTAATGATCGGCATTCCTGCTGCTGCAATGGGCTTCTTCCTTCCAGAACTCTGGCTTGGGGGGCGGATCAGTAAACGGCAGAATGATGTTCGTAAGGCGATGCCTGATGCGCTTGACCTGCTGACGATCTGTGTTGAAGCTGGATTAGGCTTTGATGCAGCCATGGCGAAAGTCTATGAAAAATGGGAAAATGTGGTCGCAATGGCTTTTGGTAGAGTGATTCGTGAGATACAATTAGGGAAACTGCGCAGAGATTCATTGAAAGATATGTCAGATCGCCTCGGAGTTGCAGAGATGACCAGTTTTATCGCAGCGGTTATCCAGAGCGAACAGCTGGGTGTAAGCCTGGCAAGAGTGCTGCGAATTCAGGCTGATCAGATGCGGATTAAACGCCGCCAAGCAGCTGAAGAATCGGCGCATAAAGCCCCCATCAAAATGCTGATCCCCCTGGCGCTTCTGATATTTCCTTCCATTTGCCTTGTGTTGATGACGCCCGCGGTATTGATGCTGATGCAATCTGCACTGGGTGGTATCCTAGGTATGTGATTAAGGGGAAAACTTATGCCCGTGCCGGTGCGACCGGCTTATCACTTATACCGGTGGTTGTGGGGCAGCCTGGATCTTTTATTCCCTCCTTCCTGCGGAGGATGTGGTCAGCACGGAAGTTTGTGGTGTAAAGCCTGTCAAAGCAAAGTAAAAGAATTGCAATCCAATTATTGTTTGAAATGTGGACAACCCTGGGAACTCCCAGGGTTGTGTGTTAATTGCGGAAGAAGTACACCATTTTTCACCAGCTTGCGATCCTGGGCTTTATACGAAGGTCCGGTTCGAGATGCAATCCTTCAATTAAAGTATCGACGCAATATCAGCCTCGGGATTGTTTTCGCTCAACCATTATACAAATTATTTAACGAGTTCAGCTGGCAGGTTGATGCAGTTATCCCAGTGCCATTGGGGGTTGCACGACTGAAAGAGCGTGGATATAATCAAGCTGCTTTGATTGCCCAACCTTTAGCGCTGAGAATTGGTATACCTTGTTTAAGTAAAGGATTAACCCGGGTGCGAGAAACCCGCTCCCAGGTGGGTCTTTCGTATGCTCAGCGGCAAGAAAATGTTAAGGATGCATTTCATGGGCTCAAGAATATCGTCTCTGGGCATAAATTATTAGTTTTGGATGACGTTGCAACCAGCAGTGCAACATTAAATTCATGTGCGTTGGCATTGCTTGATGCGGGTGCTAAAGATGTAAAGTGTTTAACCCTCGCAAGAGCAATCTAATGCAGGGTATAAATAGATAAACAGCAACATGATTAATTTTGTGGGATTTTATCGAATCTAAAAACATTGTTGTCCCTCAATGTTATGGTTTTAGAAGCATAATTTTGGGAAAAGTGTTATTCTAAATTTCAGGAGGTGGATCTATGCCGTTCGAAATCGAAATTACTGGCAGGAACATGGAAATTACAGATCGACTTAATGATTATGTCAC
This sequence comes from Anaerolineales bacterium, assembly GCA_022865865.1. The sequence continues at coordinate 4,880 of JALHTN010000063.1, read as the reverse complement.
CAAGAAGGTGTCCAAGCTAGACCGTTATTTGAATGATATCGACGAAGTACATGTAGAGCTGGCGCATGCGAAATCAGCTCGCAGCGCATCGGATAGGCAAGTTGCCCAATTAACAATCCGGGGAAAGGGGTTTATTCTGCGGTCTGAAGAACGGGCAGATGACATTTATGCTGCCTTAGATACCGCGCTTGATAAAATGCAGCGCAGGATTGAACGCTATAAAGGAAAACGAAATCGAGGTAGAGGGGATGGCAGATCAGCGGCAGATGTTGTTCCCTATCCAGAAAGTGAGGAAGATGAATACGAACAACCTTTAATTGCCAGAAGGAAGCATTTTGTGGTCTCGCCCATGGATGAAGTCGAGGCGATAGAGCAAATGAACTTGCTGGGTCATGAAGATTTTTTTGTGTTTTATAATGCCACCACCAATACGATTAATGTGCTTTATACACGCAGAGATGGCACATATGGTTTGATTGTGCCAGAAATTGGCTAGCATAAGAAGTTGAGAATATTTATAGGCGGAGCAAACCAAGCTCCGCCTTTTTCTTATCCAGGGTGTCATGGAGCATCAAGCGGGTCGTCTTCGTTGACTTTGGAACTCAATACGGTTAAACTTCAATTGCATTCTTCCAAGGAGCTCACCCATGGTGGACGAAAATTATAAGAAGCTATATGAGATCTCAGATCTATTTCTTGATCGAGAAATGGACGAAGCAGGTATAGAAGAGGCGCTTCGCCTTTTGTTAAGCGCTTTCGGAGAAGATCCAGAACGTACGGGTTTACAGCGTACTCCAATGCGCGTCGCCCAAATGTACAAAGAGCTGCTGGAAGGCTACCGTACAGACCCAGTTGCAATGGTGAATGATGCCTTGTTTGAGGTTACTTATGATGAGATGGTTCTGGTACGGGATATCGAATTCTACAGCTTGTGTGAACATCACCTGCTCCCGTTTATGGGACGGGCGCACGTAGCTTATTTCCCGCGTGGAAAAGTGATCGGATTATCAAAAATTCCCCGAGTTGTAGATCTTTTCTCACGCCGGCTGCAGCTTCAAGAGAGGCTGACCCGGCAAATTGCAGATTTTATCAATGAGCTGCTTGATCCCCATGGTGTCGCTGTCGTGGTTGAGGGTCTCCATCTCTGTGCGATGATGCGCGGAGTTCAAAAACACGAAGCGCGCATGACAACTTCGACCATGTTAGGAGCCTTCCGCTCCAGTATTGCCACGCGTCAGGAGTTTCTAGACAATATCTCGCGTGGTGCCAGCCCAATGAAGATTTAGATCAGTTTTTATTATCCCCGAGGATTTGCGCAAACGTTCTGAGATTTCAGCCGCCCGATTGCCAGTGTGTGGATCGATAAAATCGGGGACAAGTTCTGCCACTGGTACGCCCATATGTGCATACTCCCAGAGCTGCTCATCCAGGACTGCACCGTCGAAAATCAGGATATCCAGATCCATTGTCCTGGGAGCATTGGGATCCTGGGTGCGAACTCGACCGAGCATGTTCTCAATGGGTCGCAAGATTTCTTTCCGCAACTGTTCAAAATTAAAATTAGTTGAAATCAGAGCTGCGGCATTGAGAAAATCAGGCCCAGGTGAGCCAACCGCTGATGTTTTCCAGATGCTGGATACTGCTTCGAGCGATACCATGCGGCTCAAGAGGTAGAGCGAGCTGCGGATATTCTCCCTCGGAGAGATATTCGAACCGATCCCGATTACAGTTTGATGACCCTGTTTACTGTCTAGACCGCTCAATTTCTACCCCTACAGACCGCGCAAAACGAGCGGCATTTGGTTTTTCTACTTTTACGCGCACCTTAAGCACGCCAGGTTCATTAAGGCAGATCTTGGCGATGTCTGCTGCTAATGCTTCAACGGTAAGGCGCTTGGCCGATTCAGCCTTGGCTTGAGCTTTCTTGGAAATTGTACGGTAGTTGATACTATCTGAGATGTCATCAGATTCACCAGCATTCGATAAATCTGCTGACATAATGATATTGATAAGAATATCCTGTGGTTTTTCGCGTTCCCAATCATTAATTCCGATGATACCGCGCACCAATAAATCCTTAATGAATACTTGATCCATTCAAATCTCCTCTTTGGGTAAAATAAAGTAATTAAATATAGAGATCTCTAGATGAGGTGACGTCCACCATCTAGATGTATGATCTCACCGGTAATATATTCAGGGCCATCGAGCAGGAAAAGCAGTGCCTCTCCAACTTCCTCAAGTGTAGCCCAGCGATCAGCAGGAACATCCTCTAAGATACCTTTCGTAGCTCCACCATCACTCGGGGGAAGAATTGCACCGAAAGCGAGACCATTGACGGTGATACCTGGGGCAAGAGCCACGGCTAAAGATTGCGTCAGGGCAGCTAAGGCTGCTTTGGAGATCGTGTAAGGCAGGTGATCTTTCCCTGGACGAAGGGCACGCCAATCAAGGATGTTGACAATGCGACCTGATTGGTTGCCATCGATCAGCGATGGAAAAGCCTGGCAGAGTAGGAATGGGGCGGTTAAATTAACCATGAAATGCTGCTGCCAAGAATTGAGAGTAGTAGAAGCAAGATCTAAGGGGGAGAAAAGTGAAGCGCTGTTAACCAGCGCATATAATGGCTTATATCTGCTAATTTGATTTATTAATTCCCTCGTGCTTTCCGCATCAGCCAGGTCAGCCTGGACCAGGTAAGCCTGTCTCCCAAGGTGCTGGATTTCCGCCTGTAATTCTTCAGCAGGTTGGCGTGAGCGGTTGAAGTGCAGCAGGACATCGCCTCCTTGATGGGCGATTGCCAGGGCCATCGCGCGACCTAAACGGACGCCGCTCCCTGTGATCAGGACGGTTTTACCAAGAATGCTCATGATGCCAGTAAAGCCTCTGCAACGCGTTCAAGCCGCAAGCGGGCTTCTTCCGCAACCGCTGTAATTTCTGGATTATTTTCGAGCGAGCCAACGCTGAAAATTGTCTGTGGATTCGCGATTCTCACAATTGAGGCTGAGCTGCCTTCACTTTCCACAGTAACATTGCAGGGCAACAGCAGGCCGGCAACTGCATCTTGTGTGAGTGCCCGATGTGCAAGCGGTGGATTGCAGGCACCGAGGATGGTGTAGGGTCGAAATTCTACATCCAGCTTTTCTTTCATAGTTGCTTTGACATCTATTGAAGTCAGAACACCAAAACCTTCTGCCTTTAACGCTGCTTTTGTCATCTCCAGTGCGTCGTCATATGGGCGATTTAATTTCACCTCAAATCCAATATCCGCTGACATTCACTATTCTCCTTAGATTTACCTGATGTATTTCATTCTTGTGGCTTGAGGATAAAACCCAAAATTGTCCCTGGATAAGTATCTGTCATGGCAAGAAAACCGAGATCGTCTATGCGGACGAGCGCTTCCCAATTGCGGGGATTTGCATCATCGATTAATTCGATTTGTATTGGCGGGTTTCCGCTGAGCGAAATTTGACCATCATTATATTTTAATTCTAACAGACGTTCAACATGAATATTGGCAGCATGGGTACTGCCTTGCCCGTACTGATCAATAATCGGATCAGAATTCGAATAGAACCAAAATTCTATAGGGACGAATACATTCAATACCCAGAACCGTCCTTCTGAATCCAAATCCGTGGCATCAGTAAGCCGGTACTCGATATTGAATAAATCCAGTGAGGTAAATTCTTGTGATGTACCTACCTTTACAAAGGCATTCGGCTCAGAATTCAAACCCTTGCCATTAGCCTCGAACAAAGTTATCACCTGCTTATCAGCAATGAACATGGTTTCATAAGCTGCGTTAAAAATTTGGACGGGTGTAGGTATTTGGATTAAACTCTCAGGATCGAGAGTGATTGAATTTTCTCCTGGCAGAAAGATACCCTGGATAAGATACCCCTGCATAGCGCCTTGGTAATTTGCCTCAATGGTCAGGTATACCTGATCGCCATTGAAGGCAATCGCTTCGAAACCTTCATATCCAGGAATCTGGGCAGCAACATCCGAGTTATATACTGGAATTTGAGTAGTTTCCAGGGCTCCTTGATGTGACCCTGCCAGATAATCCAGGATTTCTTTTTTAGATAAGGCAAATAAAGATGCGCTTCCTAATGTGGAAATATATTTTCGTGGATATTGAGGCAGGATGATTAATTTGTCACCATACCAGGCCATGCCTGAAATTTCCGCATCTGGAAAGGCAGGTAAACCCGTAAGGGGGATCAATTGAACGGGTTCCTCTAACGGAGGCGCTGATGTTGGGATTTCGGTGGGAGTTTCTGTGAGTGTCGGTGGTGGTTTGGTTGTAGGTGTGAACTCTGGGAATGGAGCATTGGTGGGTGTTGTGGTAGTTGCGATGTCAATTGTTGGAATTCGTGTCTCAAATTCTGTATTGGATCCGAGACAAGCATTGAGTATTAATGGAAGTAGCGCTAGCAAAGATCGTCTCATATTAATTTACCAGATCACTAACTAGCTTCTGCCTCAATTTGGGAATTATGAATTCTCATGGCGAGCACGAACAGACAAATAGCTAGCAACACCCAAGCAATTAACTGTGCTGTGCGCAAGCCACTTCCGATCAGGATGCTGTCTCCCCGAAATGCCTCAAGGAAAATTCTGGAGAATGCCGAAAGAGCAATAAAGGTGATAAAAGTATTTCCTGGGACATGGCTCCAGCTGGTCTTATCAACCAGCAGGATGGCAATCAATATCAGAGAAGCTAGGATAATCTCATAGATCTGAGTTGGATGGCGAATCTCACCCCACAGTTGAATTCCCAAGGGTAAGTCAGTTGGTTTGCCAAATGCGTTTCCAGAAGCCATATGGGAAACCCCAATGGCAATTGCCATGACCGCGAACAGTGGGGTGAG
>JALHTN010000482.1 GCA_022865865.1 Anaerolineales bacterium | reverse complement strand
CTCAGGCTCTTGGATAGATTCATTCATTTGCTTTCCCTTCACTGCAGATTAAATCAATGAATTTTACCCCACAAAACCGGAAATCGCCCATGGATTGTGGTTTTACTGAGATTAACCACAACATGAGTTATTAAAGGTTTTTTGGTTTTACAAAAGGAAGATTAACCTTTAACTAAAGATCAAGGAATATGCGATAACGTCCCAAGACAGCCATGTTTAATCCCCGACATGGTAAGCCGGATTAGGGTTTAATTAAAGTCAGGTCACCCCAAGTGGTTGGATCGTTAAGTGTGCGAATAGGAACATAGGAGACCATGCTTTCCTGGATATTCTGATTGGGGTTATCGTTATCAGATATTGAAAACGCAAACCCAAAATGCTGACCATTGAATGGTTTGACATCAAACACCGACCAGGGGATAGCCGCTTCAACGATATAACCATCCCCTCGCGAGCGTGAAGCAATTTCGATTTGGTCGCGCGCGCTTTCAATGGACTCGGGGAACCACAAGTAGGCTTCCGGCTTCTCATTGGGACTCGGAGAACCCGGGGAGATTCCTAGTTGATAATCATCATGATTGAGATCTGCCAGATAAAAATCACTTGATACATCTGTATCCAGCAGGATATCGAGACTGTCTCCTTTGTACAAATTGGATCCACTGGTATTTTGGACATACTTCTCGTCGATCACCCGGATGCCCAGATAAAGATTTTGCTCATCCCAACCGACCATTGCCCTACCAGAAAGATCGTTCTCCCCTTTGTGATTGCTTTTCCCGAAAACCACAGACTCGATCCGGTAGCGGTCAAGATGCCACTCTTCCAGTGAGGCATCAATCCTCGGTGGAGACTTGAAGTACACCCCCAGCATGCTGAACTTTGGCCTCATCCCTGGTCCGGCATAGGATCGGGTCGCTGTCGGGGTATTGGTTGCAGTGGCAGTCGGGGGGAGCGGGGTATTCGTGGGAATTAAAGTGGACTGAAGGCCAGGGGGTGTTGCAGTCGGGCTGCTCCAGGCCGGTGGCATCGTTTGGGTTGGGAAAATGACCGCAATTGAAGTCAACGTGGGATTAAACAGAGCGGTCATGGTTAGATCGGGGGTTGGAAAAACTATCGGGGTTGGGGATGTGACAAAAGGGTAATTGCAGGCCAGCATCGCCAATGCAATAGCAGCAACAGCTAGTATGGGTAAACGATGGATCTTTATCACGCCAGCCTCCCAATTAGGGTAAACAATAAACTCGATCACCATTATAGATGATCTTGTTCCATGCTGGTTGAATTAAAGCGATGAATAATAATCCAACCCTGATGATGATCAGAATAAACCCTTAACGTCTGACCGTTGTTTATGGTTCCATAAGTTGCAGATCAACAGCACAGATAATCACACGTTATTGACAAGTGACCAATAATTTGGTATATTACTAACACGCGTTAGTAACGCGTGTTAGTTGCCCATGAATTCCAATGGAGTTACAAGCAGGGATGTTGCCGAACATGCCGGTGTTTCCCGAACCACCGTTTCCTTAGTGCTTAACAATGTCCAGGGGGTCCAAATCAGTACTGAAACCCGCCAACGGGTGTTTGATGCCGCCCAGGAACTGGGTTATGTCCCCAATGCCGCAGCTCAAGCATTAGCCAGCCGCCGAACCCGAATTATTGGTTTGATCCTAACCCGCTCCCCACACCATATCTCATCAGATGCATTTCTCAATCAAATCCTTGATGGGTTGATCACGGCTGCCCACGAGCATTCTATCCGCTTGTTGATTGATATCGTCGAAGTCCGGCATCAGCAGAAAGCTTACCTGGATCTGGTGCGTGCCAAGCGCATTGACGGTCTGATCCTCTCAGGTCCGCGCTTTGATGACGAGGCCTTATTATCTTTGCAGAAAGATCGCTTTCCAACCGTTTTAATGGGGCAGCTGCCTGAAACAGATTTTTTCAGCGTTGATGTCGATAATTTCTCTGCTGCCCAGCAGGGAGTCAATCATTTAATCAGTTTAGGTCACAAACGGATCGCCTGTGTAACCAATGCGCCCCTTTCCTACACTGCGGCTGCTGAACGGCTGCATGGTTATCGTGAGACTCTAAAATCTCACGCTATTCCATATGATCAGGAATTAGTACGCTACGGGGATTTCGATCCCGAAAGTGGCTACCAGCAGATGAAAGATTTATTAGACACTGGAGTTCACCCATCAGCAGTTTTTGCAGCCAGCGATGTTGTCGCCATTGGGGCAAAAGCTGCCATCGTGGAAAAGGGATTGAAGATCCCCCAGGACATCGCAATGGTTGGGTTTGATGATATCCCCTTAGTACGTTATTTAGATCCTCCTCTTACCACGATTCGACTGCCAGCCAGCGAGCTGGCCACGCGAGCCAGCAAGATGCTGATCCAGATTATCCAGGGGGAGCCCCCTGCTGAAAAACAAGTCCTCTTAGAATCTCAGCTGATCGTGCGCCGATCTTGTGGCGCTAACCAACCCACATGATGTCTTAGACAGAGATGATTAACAGTGGCTTGAAACATGGAACTTACCTCAGGAATTTGTAAAGAGGGATGATTTCTAATAAGATTTCACTTGTGGTTTCAGGAAAATTAATACTATAATCATAGAAGGAGGTGATGAATCCATCAGATATCGACAAAACACATAAATTTCATACACAATTTTAATCTTTCCAACGATTCAATTAAGGAGAAGAACTAATGTCTAAGAAAAGAACGTTATGGACCTTGCTGGGTGTCATGATGATAGCCACCTTGATCATCAGCGCCTGTGCAAGTGCCACTGAAGCACCCACCGAGGCTCCCCCTGAAGAACCAGAAGGGATGGAGTTTGAAGGTGAGACCGTGACCATATTTACCGCAGCCGGTGAAGCTCAAGCTGCAGCCTTCCAGGCTGAATTTGTTGACTTCATGGCGGAAACTGGCATCGAGGTCGTGGTGGAAGGATCCCCAGATTTTGAGGTCCTGTCTGTCACCCGCGCCGAAGCCGGTGATCCACCAGAAATCTACAACTTCCCACAGCCCGGTCTGATGGCCAGTATGACTCGCGAGGGCTACTTGACTGACCTGAACGAAGCCCTGGATGCCAATTTCCTTAAATTGGCTTACAACGAAGCCTGGCTTAGTTCCGGGATGGTGGATGGCACCCTGGTCGGCATCTGGCATAACGCGGATGTCAAAAGCCTGGTGTGGTATCCAAAAGCAGAGTTCGAAGCTGCTGGCTACGCGATTCCCGAGACCTGGGATGATCTGCTTGCCCTTTCAGATCAGATCGTCGCCGATGGTTCTGTGCCCTGGTGCATAGGTATTGAAAGTGCAACAGCGACAGGCTGGCCAGCCACAGATTGGGTCGAAGATATCATGCTGCGCACCACTTCACCAGAGAATTATGATGCCTGGACGACAGGTGAGCTGAAATTTGATTCTCCAGAAGTGAAAAATGCCTTTGAAACCATGGGAGAGATCTTCTTCAACGAAGAATACGTCCTTGGCGGCACCACTGGAATTCTGACCACCAACTTTGGCGACTCACCGACACCACTGTTTGATGACCCCCCGAGCTGCTTCCTGCACCGCCAGGCGAGCTTCATCCCCGGGTTCTTCCCCGAGGGCGCGGTGGTTGGCGAAGATGTTGACTATTTCTACCTGCCGCCGATTGACTCCGCCTATGGCAAACCGGTGCTCGGATCAGGATCTCTGTTGAGCATGGGTGTTGACAATGGCGCCACCCGCGAAGTGATGACATTCCTGGCCACTCCTCTCTCGGTTGAGGGGGAGGTGAAAGAAGGCTTATTCGTCGCTCCGCACAATGGCGTGCCGTCGGAATGGTATCCTTCAGATGCCTTAAAAGGTTTCGCCGACATCCTGGCCAACGCTGAAACTTTCCGTTTCGATGGTTCCGACCTGATGCCTGGTGCAGTAGGCGCGGGTACCTTCTGGACTGGTATCGTTGATTACGTCAATGGCAAAGATTTGGATAGTGTCCTGCAAGGGATAGATGCCAGCTGGCCAACTGAGTAATCAGAATCGACCGTGATCCGAGAATCAGGAAAAGTTCTATGAAGTGATTAATAACGCAGGGCAGTCTATGCTGGACTGCCCTGCTGTTATTTTTTTGTAATTGATGGAGGTTCGCATGG
>JALHTN010000062.1 GCA_022865865.1 Anaerolineales bacterium | reverse complement strand
GACGGAGTAGATTTCATCGCTTGATCTGCTGCCTCGCACCACCCGGCAGCTCTCTGGGTGAATTTTACGATTACTTGGCTCCGTGCTGATCATTTCAGACTATGTGGAGGGATTATACCTGAGCTTTAGACAGAGTCAAGCAATTATCTTCCTGAAGAGGCGAATATGATTGAGGAAAAACGAATAAAAGATTGGTCTTCTAACGAGAATTTGCCTAGGGGGTTTACTGATTGGTTAGATATTACAATTCGGGAGATTGAAACACAACAAAAAAAAGGGTTTCGGCAAATCGTATTCGAATTTGGAGTAAAACCTGCCAACCTCAGCCGATGGATAGGTGGTTTGGGGCCAATGACGCAAACGAATATTCGATTACTCGCATCCCCAGCAGTTTACACATTTCCAGGCTTCCCGCGTCCGATAATCGATGGAACACTCACTGAGAATATCACTGAACCGGATCGGGTACCCCCTTCTCCCTTACGATAAGTATAGATCGGTTAATTCGCTTCATGATCTGGTGAGCAATATTATCCAGCAAGAAACTCTTTGGGTCACCAGTTGAATGTGCGCCGACTACAACGAGGTCATAGTCTCCACTGCGCGCTTCGGCTAGAATTTCATCCACTACCAAACCATGGCGAACTGTCGGTGATGGGTGGATCCCAGGCTTTTCCAGCATTTGAATATCTCGCCCAAGCATCTCTCCCTCGGGTGAATTTTCCTCGACTAATTCTTGTGCGTTTGCTCTCAATTGACTACCGAGTATTCCCGGACCAGCACTCATCTGTGACATGACATGCAGTACAGTAACATCTTCTTCACCATCAAGCAAATCAGATATTTGAACAACAAACCTGCTCAGGAGAGATGAAAAACCTGCTCCACTATCACACAACAAAATGTGGTGAATCCTGGAAGGTTTCCCCCTCACTATGATCACAGAACAAGGAGCACTTTCTGCCACCTTTATCGCTAAAGAACCCCTAAGTATGCGCGTGACAAAATTTCGAGGGCGTTTATCGCCCAAGATCACAAGGTCAAAATCTCCTTCAATAGCTTCATGAAGAATATTTTCTAATACTTCCCCAACTCGAACCTGGGTCAGCACATTTGGGATACCAATCAACTCAAGGGCAGATGCAAGGATATCGCTAGCCCGGGAGGGGAGATTATCTGCAGAATCAGCGATTACAGTAAGAATCGTTGGCGATTCAGCAACCCTTTGAACTATCTGGGATGAAAAATCCAAGGCGTTCCTTGCCTCAGAAGAGCCATCGGTTACGATTAATATTTTCATTAAAAATCCTTTCCTAACCAAGTCCCATCAACAACAAAGGAATAACAAAGATTGTAATCATAAACAGAACCATATTCCTATTACTGGAGGTAGCCCAGTCGACGAAATCTAAAGACATACGCTGATAGGGGCGGTAGACTGTCAATAGAATCAAGACGGAGAAAATGGCAATGCTTATCATCCCTGCCAGAACAATTGTAAATGCAGAAGGATTATCCAACAACGCAGCAGCAAACAGGGTGTCGATGAAGGTAGTGATGTTTGCGCCCATAATGTAAGGGATAACATTCTCCCGGCGAACAAAACCACGATTGCTCAAGGGCACTAAAATACTGAGCGAAAGGGTAACTGACATTGAGATTAATGTGATCGACGCACCGAGGGCAAACATCACCAATGGATGGTAGACCAAGCGCGATATTTGCCCCACCTGGCTATCCTTGAGAGCCATTTGAGGTAAACATTTATCAAAAAGGCTAAAGCTGATCATAATAATTCCTAAGCCAATCAAGAAGACAACCCATTCTGGGAAATTGTCGGTAACCAAACCGGAAACGGGATATATCGCACTATCAAAAAACGCCTGGAGCAGCTTTCCTGACTGTATTTGCCATTTATCTAAAATACCTGAATTTAAGATTAAAGCTCCAAGTAAAAAACTTGGTAAGTAAGTCGTGATTGTGACGGTAAGCGATAGCAGTCCCATACTCAGACTTGTTGCCCGGTCGCGTCCGCGCAGCACATATATAAAACCAATGAATAGAACGATGAAACTTGCCCCCAATCGGCTGCCTGTGATCATGGCAAAGGTACCCAGCTCATCCATGATACCGGTGTTATAAAAAGTCAGGGCAGCAGCTGCCACCGGGGATCCACTCATGATAAAATACGCGGATAACCAGCCAAAACCCAGGCTGTTAGCAGGATTGGTAATTGAGAAAAGGTCTTGAATCAGAGGACCAACAGCGCGTGCACCATCTTTCATCAACGAAATCGCCAGTACGAATAGGTACAGGCTGGCAATAAACAGTGACACCTTACTCAGGTTAACCGATTTCCACCACTGGTTTATGCTTCCCATCATAGGGACTTCTTCATACTTACCGCGATGGAAATCAGGTATGTTTGCTGAAGAGGGGTTTTCATTGAGATCTGATTGTCCTGAGTCAGTGCCATGGGATTTGCTGTCAGTTTCCCCATTATTAATTCTCAAAGTTTATAATCTCCAAAACACAATCATTAGAATTCGATCAGTCAAATTAAAATTCTCCAAACCCGGTCCAATCCTGCGGATTTTCCCCGCACTACAGGCATTTTTCGATTTTGTCCTTGCTAATCTAAATAATTGAGCACAAATAAAATGGGATGGATGAGAAAGTGAGAGTGTTCTATATTCCCAACCAACCACTAAATCTTGTGATTTACGCCCTTTCTATCCCTCACTTCGCAGATGACGAAATACTTAATAGAAGATTAGCTGTGAGATCATTTCGCCATCCATGACTAATGTTGAAATTCCTGTTCTCGTAAAATCTAATAAATCCCCAAAACACTAGGGCCAAGATAACCAGGGTAAGGATGACAATTAATGTGAAACTCATTTCAAAAAATCCAAAATATTATCAGGCAACACGACAAAAGGTTGCGGGTTCCTAGGTTTACATAGACTCATTTTACAAACTATGCGTATAATATTCGTAGAAAATT
>JALHTN010000481.1 GCA_022865865.1 Anaerolineales bacterium | reverse complement strand
GGTAGATGGGCTTCGCGATTTGGTAAGCGTCCATCACCTGGCGGATAAAATTAATTTTGCCATCAATCACACCACCCAGGTGCTCCCAACTGGGATTATGCTCGTCCATATAAAGCTCATATGGGAATCCCGTAGTGGGGCCAAAATATGGTGTATAACCATGAAAACTGATCATATCAAAATAATCCCCACCTCCATTGCTCAGAATTCCTTCCAGAAAATTACCGGAACTGCAATCCTTGCCTTCTGGGGGTAGGTTGGGGTCACAATCGAGCAGTAACCCGCCAATCAACACCTTGGCCTCTGGATCAGCGCTTTTAATCGCTGGGTAGACCACCTTCAACATATCTGCATAATAACCGCCTCCATAATAAGCATCCAAATAATTTCCCCAACAGCCAAAAACGCTTTTCGAGGGGACTAATATCGGATCAACATCGGGTTCGTTTCCCAGTTCCCAATACTTAACATTATAGGGAGGTTGGCTATACCGGCTGACGGCTTCAACCATGAAATCAGCATAATCACTTAGCTTTTCAGGATGGATCGGACCACAGACAGAACCAGGAACCAACTGCGCCCAATCAGGTGTCCCCCTCACGATCAGGATGGTTGACAAGCCGCTGGCAGCGGCTCTCTCTAATTTCTCCTCCAGGTCAGATGCAGCTGTCCAGTCGCGCTGCCCTTCAATTGGCTCGACATTAGGCCAGAGCAAGCCATTATGGCGCATCATCGTCATTCCGGGTTCTCCGATGAGTGCGGCGTGATTCTCAAAATTAGTTTGGTGAGATTCAATTCCAAAAGCCATCACAGTATCTGGATCCTGGTTTGTGGTGATGGCAATTGTTTCCGTCGGTATTATTCTTGTTGCAGTAGGCTGCTGGAGGACTCTCACTTCTGGTTCCGGGAGTGTGGATAGAAGATCACCCTCAACGTCTTCAACTGCACAAGCTGAGAGAAACAAAAGGAATGTTACCCCCACGAATAATAAATGAGTTTTCATTCAGCTCAATCTTTTCTCCAACATGGGCTAGCGTGGAAATTCAATATATATTGGGCTATTAACGGTGATCTGACTGCCTGTGATGGTTTCTTCAACGCCATATTTATCGTAAGCTTTTTTCGCAGAGGCAGGTAAACTCACGGTATGTGCTTGCTCATCAGGTGACCATAATACCCAGACCTTCATATCATTCTTGGAGAATTCATAACCGGCAACAGCAGTATTTTCCAGCACTCTACCGGTGTAGTTGGCACTGTGTAACTCCTGGGAAAGAAACTGCAGCGCGTAATAAGCCGGTTTTGGATTCTGGGCAGCATCGAGTAATCCACCATAGCGCCATCCTGGACCTTGAAACTGGTACCAGACAGTGACATCCACATCGTTCGCCCAATTGCGAACAAATAGCCAGACCACGTAATCCGCTTGTGATTCGAAGAAATCGCTGCCTGGAGGATTACAATAAGTCGTGCTGTATTCTGGACAGATCAGCGCTCCCTCTGTGTGAAATATTGGTTTATCGACACCATACTTTCCCATCACAAAGCGAATGAAATCCAGTTTGCCTAATACGACACCCCCCCGGTGCTTCCATTTTGGATTTTGCTCATCAAGAGAAAGTCCACCAACCGGTCCTGCATAAGGGGCATAACCATGGAAACTGACGAAATCAAAATTGTCCCCTCTTTCCTGGATACCGGTGCGAATCACACCTTCAAAGAATTTCCCGCTTTTGCAGCTATTCGGTGTTGGTTCACAGTCCAACAGCAGACCACCGATCCCAACTTGCGCATTCGGATCGGCTGATTTGATCGCCGGATAAATTACATTCAGCATCTTACCGTAATAATTTCCCCCATAATATGTTTGGCTTGTATCACCCCAACAACCAAAAACGCTGTCAAAACCTAATTCGGGCGAGTAAACGATATCAGGTTCATTCCAAATTTCCCAGTATTTGACATTATAAGGTGGAACACTGTAGCGTTTGACCAAATCTCTTACAAAATTTGCAAATTCCGGCATCGCTGCCTGGCTGATTGCCCCACAAGAATAAGGTGG
>JALHTN010000480.1 GCA_022865865.1 Anaerolineales bacterium | reverse complement strand
GATATTGAAAATTTTGGGCGCATGCATGGCAAGACGATTCAGACTTCCGCCACCCTAGACGGGGACGAATGGGTGATCAACGGTCACAAGATCTGGCCCAGCAATTCTGGACATCTGGGCGATCTCTATACTGTCGTATGCACGACGAGCAGAGGCTCAACAGACCTCAATGACTTTGCCCTGGTACTGGTTCCTGCAGAAGCTGAGGGAGTATCGGTGGGGAATCCCTACCAGAAAGCAGGGATGTCCGCGGACTTGAATACTGACGTCTGGTTTGATAATGTCAGGGTGCCTCGCAGATACCGCTGCCATGGTCCCGGTGAAGATCTGAAGTACTTTAAACGAGCGATTTGTATGGGGAATATTGGTTCCAGCGCGATGAGCATTGGGGTGATGAAAAGCGTCTATGAGATCATCAAGAAATGGACCACAGAGAGAGTAATAGCAGGGAAACCATTAAAGGAACACAGCTTGGTTGCAGACATGCTGTCAGAGGTAGCGATCTTGATCGAGTCGACATCAGCGTGGATGTGGGTGTACGCCAGAGAATTGGACCACCCGGAGATATCTGGATGGGAGCCGTGGGATGAGCGCTTCGTGTTAAAAACCAGGGGACTGGCTCTTTATGCCAGTAATGCGGTGGAGAGAGCTTGCAGCCGGGCCATGGATTACATGGGTTCCTATGGCTATTCCCGTGAATTTGATATTGAAAAACACTGGCGCGATCAGAAAATGATCGGTTTGTGGATGGGTGGGAAAGGATTAAAGACCTTGGAGAATGCTCGCTATTGGTTTGACTTAGAAACCCTCTAGACCAGCTGTTCAGGTTTTCTGATGGTTTACCCCTTAAGGAGGCAGAAAGATGGCTGTATACCCATCACAGGCATGGTGCGATCAATGGAAAATAGCAATCAATGAAGATCAAAAGGTTGCTAATACTGGTAAAAATTGGGGCGTGGGCTTCAATGGAAACTGGTTATTTGAGGTCACACCTGGTGGGGGCTTGGAAGAGACCGCATACATTTATCTGGAGGCTGCAGCGGGAAAATGTACGGATGCACGCATGCTGGTTGATCCAGCTGATGGAGATCCGGGATTTTTCGTAACGGGATCTTACGCAGATTTCAAACCGGTGGTCAAAGGGGAAGGTGATTTCTTAGCAGCTGTGGTCAAAGGCACATTCAAACTGCGGGGAGACATGGTTAAGATCATGCAGTTTGCCAGGTTTGTCCGTGCTGTTGCCAATTCAATCAGCTCTTTTGAGAGTGAATACCTTGGTGAGGATTAAATCGGCTTATGATGATACCTGCCATAATTGATTCATCTGCCTGATCCAACGATAAGTGCAAAATACAAGATTCACAGGTGAAAAGGGTGGTATCAAGGTAATTGGATAAGTGAGAACCTGGTTTTGGAGAATTACGGTTAAGCTGCGATCTTTGCTCCCAGGTTAAATGCTTGAGCCATCAACTCAGGCTGCTTCTCAACTTCTCCAACTTTATCTGCTGAACCATAAACCATTCCGGCAATTTCGATACCGATATAACGAGACGATGCTTCAAAAGTATTAATAGCATTGATCCCACCAGATGTATATAAATCCGTGTCACCATAGACAAATGCTAGCGCCAGCTGTTTATCGCGGAGCAAGTTCCCCTCCTCACGTTCCAGCGCATACCAGCGATCAATGAACAGCTTCATTTGAGCGTTGATGGTGAAAAAGTAGATCGGGAATGCGAGCACAATGACATCTGCCTGGGTAAGTTTCGGATACAGGGATTGCATATCATCTTCCACGATACAGCCGCCATAACTTTCGGAACAAACATCACAGGCATCGCAAGGGCGAATGTCCAATCCGGCTAGATTAATGGCTTCGACCACAGCGCCAGCTTGCTTGGCTCCTGCAAAGACTTGGTCGGCTAACGCGGCGCTGTTCCCATTTATCCGGGGACTCCCCTTGACAATTAATATGGATTTGCTCATCATGCTCCTCTTTGGTAAAAAAGGTATTGTGGGATTTATTACAACCTGGTTAATTGTATCTTATATCCTTTCCTCAGTTTGGTTTTTCGAGCCAATACTTCTACTATCCGAGAAATGAGCTAAATCGAATCCATAATATTTGTGACAGGGTGAGGATCATAATTGTAATTTGATCCGAGATATTACTCAGTTGAGCCTTTAGAGTTGCTTACTAAACCGACAAATTGGAGTTCAAATTAGCGTGCTTTTGACGGTTTTCCTCTAGCTGAACTTATGATTGAAGTGTCAATAAGATCCTTTTTTATTGACACTTCAATGATAAAATGTCAATACTGCTTCGCTTATTGACACATTTTCCAGGAAAAGTGCTGCTATGGACCCAAAAAACTACCATCATAGTTCCGCTGGCAAACCTGTCCAACATCAAAATAGTTATTGGTATTTCTTGCCTAACGATCTTCCTCCTACCTTGGGTTGGTCGCCCTCTCTGGTTTTGATCCTGGCTGAAGCAGAGAGAAATGTTGGTAAATTAGCCAGCCTGGGCACATCCCACATCAACATGAATTTACTGGTGCACTCATTCATCCGGTGGGAAGCCGTGGTATCCACCCGGATCGAAGGAACACGCGCCTCGCTCTCTGATCTTTACACCTATGAGGCTCAGCAGTTATCTTTTCTGGAATCAAATTCCGATGCCAATGAAGTGCACGATTACGTGCAGGCACTCGCTTATGGTCTGGAACGATTGAAAACATTGCCGATGAGTCTGCGCCTGATCCGTGAACTGCATCTCAGATTGATGGGAAACGTACGCGGGGAACATCTGACGCCAGGCAAATTTCGGCGCAGCCAGAACTGGATTGGTCCTGACGGTTGCACCCTCGAAAACGCACCCTTTGTGCCGCCGCCAGTCCAAGCTATGATGACATCTCTCAATCAGCTTGAAGTTTTCATGTATAAATCAAGCAACCTGCCAGCCTTGGTTCGAAGTGCCCTGATTCACTATCAATTCGAAGCCATCCACCCGTTTCTAGACGGTAATGGTCGCATTGGACGTTTACTTATAATCCTTTTGCTGAATGCCTGGGAATTATTGCCACAGCCATTGCTCTATCTAAGCGCTTATTTCGAAGCCAACCGACAGGAATACTATGATCGCCTGCTGGCTGTCAGTCAGCAAGGCAAATGGGAAGACTGGTTGCATTTCTTTCTGTCTGGTGTCAGCGTTCAATCTCTGGATTCTATGCAGCGCATTTCTCAAATGCAAACTCTTTATAATGCGTACGCTGAACAACTAAACGTTGAACGCGCGTCTAAGCGGTTAATCGAAACTTTAGATGTGCTTTTTAAACGCCCAATTGTCACCATCCGCCAGGTTGAATCAGCGCTGGATGTCCCTTATCGATCTGCAGCTCGCTATGTCGAGAAATTTGTCCAGTTGGGTATCTTGATGGAAATTACCGGTCAATCTCGTAACCGTATCTTCCGTGCCGAAGAAATTTTGCTAGCAATTGAAGGTTCGGTGAAAGATTAGTGATCAAAGAACCAGCAATATGCCATCGTTTTCGGGTTTAAGGGTATGTACTGCAAAGAGTGAACATTTGAAGTGTTTTGCTGCTTCAATTGCTGAAGGTGGCCGGGCAGTATCAGCGAAAGCCGCGTATATGAAATGGCGTTCATCGAGATCGAAGATTCCTTTATCGATATCCTGCTCCATGATTACTCCTCATGTTTCGTCGCCATTTGCAGTTACAAAACTGCTCGACCAATTACTCATAGGCCAGCACCTCATTAATCGTCAAACGGGCTGCATTCCGGGCGGGCATGATGCTGGCAATAATCGAGAGAACGATCACCACGGCCAGCCAGATAAAAATCCCCAATGGTGTAAAAATCAATTCAAAGGTTGAACCTGCGATGGATTGGCCAATGATTTTGAGCAGTACAGAACTGATCGGGTATGACAATCCGATCGCCAAAAACCAGGTGATCAGGCCGATAACTAGCCCTTCGATGATCACGGACTGCATGACGACAGAATCGACCGCACCGATGGTACGCATCACCCCGATTTCACGGGTTCTCTCTAAAACACTAATGCTCATCGTACCCATCAATCCGATGCTGCCCACAAAAGCGGTCAGCAGCGCCATAATCAATAAAAATGTCACCAGGATATTGACCCCGGTTCCAGCATTCTCACGCATGGTATTCCCATCTAGTATGCTTCGCACCGCGTACCCCCTATCTTCTAAATAGTTATCTATGCGTTGAATTAAAGTTTGTATAGAACCACCTTCAGAATAGTCAATAATGAGGCGGAAGGAGTATGCCTGGTTTTGCAGATTCACCTTACTCGCCACATAATCAAAATTTGCATAAGCCATCGGGTTCCCGAGCATATCCACAAAGCGGTATATCCCCACCACTTCCCATGCTTCTTCCCGAGTTCCGGTTATTTCAACCATTAAAGTATCGCCAGGTTGAAGGTCCGGATAATCATTATAGATCGTATCGGATATCACCATGGCTTTTTTCTCACCGGGCATGAGCAAGCGACCCGCTACAAGATCAGGATCGAGCAGCTGTGTTTCCAGTGGTGGGGCGATGATTGTGAGGCTGGTCACCACATCACCATTCTCGTCCAGGATCTCTCCACCTGCACCCCCCCAACCTTCTACGCCTGCGACACCTGGCACAGCCAGCAGATCACGGGTAACCTTATTTTTGTTATAGGGTTGGCTGAAGTTGACAGTTACATCTCCCAGGAAATGCTGCATCAATTGATCCATGACATTGTCCATGGAGGCGCGCACATTGAAAACCGCGATAAAGACAGCTCCAGCAATGGTGAGTGTAAAGATGGTCAGAATCAAGCGTCCCTTCTTACGAAAGGTATTGCGGAAGGACAATAGTATCGGACGGGAAATCCAGCTCACCCAACGACCACTGAGGTTGAGAATACTTCGGCCAGCAGATTGATTCTCCGGCCGGTAGTTGCTGATCGCTCGGCGGACATTCGTTTTCGCGCCTTTGTTCACCGGAAAGAATCCAGCGACCAGCGGGATCAAGAAGGCAATCACCACCTGCACAATTATCGCTGTTGGAACGATGCGGAAGCCCAATAATCCAGCGCCCATCATATCGGTGATATATCGAGCCAGTGAGTTACCTGCGATGGTTCCAAGCGGAACAGCTACGACCAGCGCGATCAAACCGTAGACCACGATCAAGCTTAAATACATACCCAGAATTTGGAAGCTGCGTGCACCGATCAACTTCATCACGCCGATCTGGCGCAGCTGTTGGGTCATCATAGCGTTTAGAGTGTTGATAATCAGCGAAGCGCTTAAGATCGTGATCAAAATACCCAGGGCGCCCAGCACACCCATCATGGCCAGAAGGATATCCGTCATCGGATGTTCATTGGAGAGATTTTCTTTCGTCCCGTAGACTACCCGCTGGTGGCTCTCCATCTTTTCTTCTACATCGGCAGCAACAGCAGCGATGAATTCACCGCTGCTGCCATCACCCTCAACAGTGATGAATAAACGATTGAAAAAATTACCCAACCCCAAGGATCTCACCGTGTCTAGGGTAGCGAAGACATTGATCGTAATATCTGCGTCATATCTGGCAGTAGTCTGATCGCTGACCAGACCTGCTACAGTGAGGTAATGAGTCGAACCATCCGGGAGTTCAACTTCAATCTCATCACCCACCTGGAAGCCGGTATCATTCATCATATCCTGGCTGACAATGATTTCGCCTCTTCCGGGAATCTGGGAGCCATCGATCCTGCCCAGCTGGTTGATAGCCAGGTTTTCGAAATCTTTAATGCCTACCAAAGAAAGACCCTGCCAGTTCCCAGATCCTCTTCTAGCCCGGATAGGAATAATCTGGCGGCCTTCAACATCATCTACACCGGGCACTTTTTCGATCACCCGAACTAAATCTTCGTGAAAGGGGTCTGCCCGGATTTCAATATTGACCGGATTGGCAGCTGCATAACTTGAGTTGATATCCTCACTCAGGACTACAAATGCGGTGATGATCATACCGACCGCGAAAACACCAGCCGCAATAGAAACCACGACCAAAGCGGTGCGAGTTTTATCATCCCACAGGTCGGAGAACACTTTGCTCCAGCGTGGTTTCAGGAAATTAGGTTTTACCTCGCTCTTCATTAAACAGTCTTCCTTCTACTTTTATTTTCTGCCAGCCGGGAAGCAGCAATAACCTGAATTATATTGCGAGTCAAGGAGGAATCATCGATCAATTTGAAAAACGTATCCCTGGGCAGGAACTACCTTGGCAACGCGACGTGCGGCCTTTAACTGGCGATTGAATGATCACTCGTGGTGAGTTCCCCCGCCCAAAAAAACTGGCCTGAACCTTATCAGGCTAAACTCAAAGTGTTCGATAAGGAGATCAGCAACAGCGTTTCTATTACTCGTATGCCAGCACTTCATTGATCGTTAAGCGGGCGGCATTACGTGCGGGCATAACGCTGGCAATTATGGAGAGAACGATCACTACCGCTAACCATAAAACGACACCGAGAGGTGTAAAGATCAACGCGAATGTTGAGCCCGCCATGGCCTGGCCAATGATGTTGAGCAATGCATAACTGATCGGGTATGACAGACCAATCGCAATGACCCAGGTGATCAGGCCGATAACCAGCCCTTCGATGACAACAGATTGCATGACGACAAAATCAACCGCACCGATGGTGCGCATCACCCCGATTTCCCGGGTTCTTTCCAGTACGTTAATGCTCATCGTGCCCATCAGGCCGATGCTGCCCACAAAAGCGGTTAAAATCGCCATGATCAACAGAAAGATAATCAGTGTATTTACCGCAGTTCCAGCACTCTCCCGCATGGTATCCCCGCCTTGAATGCTTTGCACCGCATATCCCTTATCCTCGAGTTGGCGATCAATGCGTTGAATTAACGTCTGTAAAGAAGCACCTTCAGTGTGGTCTGTAATGATGCGAAATGAGTTTGCCTGGTTGGGCAAATTCACTTTATTGGCCACAAAGTCAAAGTTGGCATAAGCCATAGGGTCACCAAGCATATCTACAAAGCGGTAAATCCCCACCACTTCCCATTCTTCTTCCCGATTTCCTGGAATTTCAACGTTTAATGTGTCACCAGGCTCCAGGTCCGGAAATTCGTTATAGATGGTATCGGAAATCACCATGACTTTCTTCTCCCCGGGCATGAGCCAGCGACCAGCTACCATATCGGGATCGAGCAGCTGTGTATCCGCGGGGGGGGCGACGATTGTGAGGCTGGCCATCACATCACCCATTTCGTCTAGGATTTCACCGCTGGCACCCCCCCAACCTTCCACCCCGGCAACACCCGGTACAGCCAGAAGATCACGATCTACCTTGCTCGTGTTGTAGGGACGATTGAAGTTTATCGTTACATCACCCATGAAGTGCTGCATTAACTGCTCCATGACATTGTTCATAGAAGCACGCACATTGAATACCCCAATAAAGACTGCTCCGGCAATGGTGAGTGTGAAGATGGTCAATATCAGTCGACCTTTCTTGCGGAAGGTATTGCGGAAAGACAGCAAGATTGGGCGAGAAATCCAACGCACCCACTGACCGCTGCGATTGAGAATACCTTGGCTGGCTGATTGACCTCCGGGCCGGTAGTCGCTGATCGCCCTTCGGACATTGGTTTTGGCGCCGCTATTCACTGGAAAAAAACCAGCGCCCAGCGGGATCAAAAATGCGATCAGAACCTGCACGATGATGGCCGCGGGGATAACACGGAAACCCTGGATTTCGGCTCCCATTAAATCGGTCATAAAACTTGCCAGTGCATAACCCGCCAGGCTTCCAAACGGCACGGCCAAGAGCAGTGCGATCAAGCCATAAAACACAATCAAGGCTAAATACATCCCGAGAATTTGAAAGCTGCGCGCGCCAACTAATTTCATGACCCCGATCTGGCGCAGCTGTTGGGTCATCAGGGCGTTGAGGGTATTGATAATCAACGAAGCGCTTAAGATCGTAATCAGCACACCCAGTGCGCCCAACACGCCCATAATTGCCAATATCGAGTCCGACATCGGGTGTTCATTGGAGAGGTTTTCTTCCGTCCGGTAAACGCTGCGTTGGTGGCTCTCCACTTTGCCTTCAACATCCTTGGAAACCGCAGCAATGAAATCTAGATCACTACCATCGCCCTCAACCGTAACTAAGAGACGGTTGAAGTATGCGCCTAAGCCTAAGGATCTCACCGTGTCAAGTGTAACCAGCGCGGAACTGGTAGCATTTGCGTCTGGCCGGGCAGATGTCTGATCGCTGACCAGCCCAACAACTGTTAGATTAGGGGTCGAACCATCTGGGAGTTCGATTTCAATCACATCACCCACCTGAAAACCAGTGCTGTTCATTAAATCCTGACTGAGGATGACTTCTGCTTTCTTAGGCGATTGGGAACCTTCCCGAGTACCAAGCTGATTAATGCTCATGTTATCGATATTTGCAGCGCCAATCAGCTTCAAACCCTGCCAATTCTCATCCCCTCTTCTCGCCCGGATGGAAGCAACATGGCGGCCTTCAACATCATCTACACCAGGCACCTTTTCGATCACACGGATGAAATCTTCGTAGAAGGGGTCTGTCCAGATCTCGATATTTGCCGGGATAGCAGCCGCATAACTTGAGTTGATATCCTCACTTAAAATCGCGTAGGCTGTGATAATCATGCCAACGGCGAACACCCCAACCGCAATCGAGGCAACCACCAGGCTGGTGCGGGTTTTGTCACCCCACAGGTCGGAGAACACTTTGCTCCAGCGTGGTTTTAGGAAATTAGGTTTTACCTCGCTCTTCATTAATCAGTCTTCCTTCTGCTTTCATGTTCTTCCAGCCGGGTTGTGGCAATATTCTGGATTGCGTTGCGGGTCAAAGGGGAACTATCAATCAATTTGAAAAATGTATCTCTGGGTAGGAGAGCTACTTCGGCACCCCGTCGCGCCGCCCGCACACTGGCAATCGAATTACCGCCCCGGGTGAGTTCCACCTCCCCAAAAAACTGGCCCGGACCCAAACAAGCTAAACGCATTTCGTCTGACTGGTCACTGGCTACCATAATATCTACCTCTCCAGCTACAACCATAAAGAAATGTTCGACGGATTCTCCCTGGCGGAGGATCACATCCAGTGGGTTATATTCCTGCTTTTCAGCCTGGTGTGTGGCTGCCAGCATTTCTGGGTGGGATAAGAATGGCAGAGCCATTGCCACCGTTTGGTCGATGATCTCTCCGTCGGAGAGAATGATGGTTTGATCTGTCCTCCGGGTGATTGAGGGATCATGCGTGACGATCAGGATCGTCTTCCCACGGGCAGCCAGCTGTTCAAACAGGTTGAGAATATTTTCAGCAGATCGGGAATCCAGATTGCCGGTGGGTTCATCCGCCAGGATGATGGCGGGATCGTTGGCCAAAGCCCGGGCAATCGCCGCGCTCTGCTGCTGTCCGCTGGAGACGGCAGCAGGCAGTTTATGGGCTTGCTCTTCCAGACCGACCATCTTGAGCAGCTCCATGGCCCGGTCAGGGCGCTCATTGAAGGGGTAAACCTTGCAGTAATCCATGGGCAGCATGGTGTTTTCAAGCAAGGACAGGGTCGGCAGAAGCTGGAAGAATTGAAAGACAACGCCCATATTTTTGCCCCGCCACAAGGCTCTTTCGCTCTTGTTCATTTCGTAAATGCGTTCATTGCCGACGATCACTTCGCCGGCGGTGGGATGGTCGATACCTGTAATCATGTTCAGCAGTGTAGATTTTCCACAGCCTGATTTCCCTACGATGGAGATAAACTGGCCGTAGTTCAACTGCATGTTGACAGATTTCAACGCCACAAATTCACCCGCCGCGTTTACATACACCTTGTCAACATCGCGCAGCACGATCGCCGGGTAGTCTTGCTGCAGCACATTTCCCTCCGGGACTGGTTCATCACAGGGGATCGTCAAATCCAAATCTGCTTGGGGGTTTTCATGGAAATCTTGACCTGCAGATGTTTCAAGGTCTTCAGTTTTTTCTGGTAATTCAGTCTGGCTAATCTGCACAGAACCATTTTCAGGAGGGCTGCCAACCACACCATCCACGATGTGCAGCCGGCGCGAGAAGCGCGTGGCTAAGCTCACATCATGGGTCACCATGACGATGGTTTTGCCCTGGTCAACCAGCTTCTCGAAAATTTGAAAGATGGTTTCCGCAGTAACGGTGTCAAGATTGCCTGTGGGTTCATCGGCGATGATCAGTGCCGGATCATTGACCATTGCCCTGGCGATAGCAACCCGCTGCTTCTGACCCCCGGAGATGTGGGCTGGGATTTTGTAAGCGTGTTCAACGATTTCAACCAAATCCAGCAGTTCCAGGGCTCTTTCTTTACTGACTGTCGGGCGATAACTACCCAAGAAATCAGGGGGCAGCATGACATTTTCAACCAGGTT
Source organism: Anaerolineales bacterium (assembly GCA_022865865.1). The sequence continues at coordinate 2,398 of JALHTN010000480.1, read as the reverse complement.
CAATGTCGGCATCAATTCGAAAGACTGGTAAATGATGCCCACATTTTCCCCCCGCCACTGGGCCAGTTGATCTTCATTCAATGAGTGGATGGGAATGGCTGAGCCTGGTGACCCGCTGCCTGCCCCATGAAAAATGACCTCCCCTGAAGTCAGCGAGCTGACTCCCGAGATCATATTGAGCAGGGTGGTTTTCCCCGCCCCCGATTTACCGGTAATGCCCAAGAATTCACCCGGCTGGATGTCGATATTGACGCCATTGAGTGCCAGAAAGGGACCCTCTCCGGTCCTGTATGCCTTGACCACATCCCGCATTTGAATAATTGGGTCTTGATTGTTTCCAGTCATGTTTGTGTTGCCATTGGATTATGTCTAGTTTTAACCATTATGAGGTTACTTTTTAAATTCGATATCTACAAAAGCTGTCATTCCCCATCGTAATGCTGCGGGAACCTCGCCCAGTTCAATGATCACGGGGAAATTCACCCCGGAACCACCACTGGATTTGGGTGCAATCCGGGTGACAGTACCCTGGATTTCCAAATCGGGCAGGGAGTCAAAGGTAACGATGGCTGGATCACCAACCATGATTTTAGCAACATCGAATTCACTCAGATCAGTTGTCTCGACCTGCAGATGATCTAAACCGCCAATGAGCAGAACGGGACTTCCTGGCGCTACCCATTCACCCGGATTGACATGCACTGCTGAGATTACTCCCTCAAACGGGGCCAACAACTCCCGGTCAGCTATCGCTGCTTCGGCAGCTGCTAGCTGAGCTTCCGCGTTGGTTATGCGGACTTCGGTTAAAGCGACATCTTCGGGATCAGGACCTGCACTGAAGGTTTCGAAGTCGCGCTGCCCCTTTTTAATTTGGGCTTCCAGCAGGGCTAATTCACCCGCCTGCGGACCATCCAGGACGCGTTCCAATTCCCTTTCAGCCTCACTGAGCACAGCTTGGGCAGTGGCCAGTTCCGCTTCAGCAACCTGAACATCGATTGGATCGGGGGGGGCCAGGAGATCGTTGAACTTGGTTTGCGAGTTTGTAAAAGCTATCTGTTCTTGGGTTCGCTTTACTTCGAGCCCTTTAAGAGCATGTCTAAGCTTTGTAAGGATATTCTTCCGTATATCTGCTGGCAGTTCTTTGTTCGACGAATATTTTTTGAACTGCCGTTCGATATCCTCGATTTGATCGAGTGTCTCCTTCATATTTTTCTCTGCCAGTAAAATATTGGCCTGTGCTTGATCGATCGCACTTTGCAATGCAGGCTTTGTCAGGATTACCAGGTTCCGCTCAGCATCTGCGACGGCTTTTTGGGCATCGGCGACAGCCTGTAAAGCCTGGGCCTGCTGCAGCTCAGGATTGTTCAAATCCTCCAGAGCACGCTCGGCAGTTTCGGCAGAATTTAGCGCCTGAGCAGCTATTAAATCTGTATCCCTGTAGAGTGCCTCGAGTACCAATTGGGCATTCAATAGCTCCAACTCGGCAGTTGAAACCGCGGCTATTTGCCCTTCGCTGCCTTTCAACCTCACCAGAACCTGTCCAGAACTGACGGTATCCCCTTTTATCACAAGCACATCTTCGACAATCCCGCCTGAAGTTACGCTCAATAAGGCTTCCTGCTCGGGGACTACCTCACCGGTTGCACTTACCATCTGCGGCAGGTTTGCTGCGATTGGTTCAGAAGAGATAGTCTCCTTCACTGCCGGACTGCAAGCAGAAAGGATAATGATCGCCAAGCAGACTAACAGCCCTAATTGCGTATTCTTAGACATCGATATCCACAAAGGCGGTCATTCCCCAGCGTAATGCGGGGGGGATCTCGCTCAGTTCGATGATCACTGGGAAGTTCACTCCCGAGCCTTCATCTGCTTTGGGGGCGATGCTGATCACCGTGCCTTCAAGCACCAGGTCTGGAAGAGCGTCGAATGTCACGATGGCTTTATCGTCAAGCGAGATTCGGGCCACATCGATTTCACTGAGATCTGTTGTCCTGACCTGCAGATGATTCAAATCGCCCATCAGCAAAACTGGGCTTCCAGGAGCTACCCATTCACTTGAATTGACGTGCACCGCAGAGATCACACCGTCAAAGGGAGCCGCCAGCTCCAGATCGGCTAACATCTCTTTGGCAGCAGCTAACTGGGCCTCTGCGTTGGAAAGGCGAGCTTCAGCTAAGGTGACATCATCGGGATCAGGTCCAGCACTGAAGGTCTCAAAGTCACGCTGCCCTTTTTCGATCTGCGCTTCCAATAAAGCAATTTCACCCGGGTCAGGACCATCCAGGACACGTTCTAAATCACGTTCTGCCTGGAGCAGTGCCGCCTGGGCAGTGATATATTCCGCTTCTGCCACGTTGATATCGACCTCACTGCCGGTGCCCTGCATTGCATTTAACCT
>JALHTN010000479.1 GCA_022865865.1 Anaerolineales bacterium | reverse complement strand
CGATAAATTTATCGATCTGCAATCCCTTTTTGTTCATGCCTGACAGGATCGCGATCTCACTCCCAGGGGTTTTCCATAGTTTGGATTAAGATCGGGGTGCCGATCTTGATATTCGCTCGCCGGGTCAGCAGCCACTGGACCAGATCGGCAATATCATCCGGGTACAGGCACTTACTGTGATCCAGACCCGTAGAATTTTGGGTCATCTCAGTGATCACCATTCCTGGGCAGATCGTATCCACGCGTATCCCAAATCCTTGATTTTCTCGTTGGATGAACTCGCCTAATGCATTTAGACCATGTTTAGCGACACCGTAGGCACCATTTCCCTCGTAATATTCCAAACCAGACTCAGAACTGATGTTGATGATATGCCCTTGTTTTTGAGCCCGCATCAACGGTAAAACTGCCCGGGCAGTTAAGAATGGGCCTCGCAAATTGACAGCCATGACCTGGTCCCAGGTGTGGATATCATGGGCATGGATCTGGTCGCCCCCACCGATGCCGGCATTATTTACCAGGATATCAATCCTGCCATAATCATCCCTGGCTTTATTAACCAGGCGCTTAACATCACTCTCATTCGACACATCCGCTGTTAAAGTTACTGCCTGGCCACCCTGCTCTTGAATAACTTCCAGCGTATTTTCCAGCGGTGTTTTCCGCCTCCCACACAGCACTACCTTGCAGCCTTGCGCAGACAGCATGAGTGCCACCCCTCTGCCAATGCCGGTACCCCCACCGGTCATGATCGCTACTTTGCCAGATAATTTTTCCATCTAATTCCTCAACTAATCAGCCAGAGATTGCTGGCAGCTTTTACATCCAGCACCTCGGGCAAAATCCTTCGCCAGGCGATTTGATCTTTGGAGCTGATCCATAATTCGCCATTCGAAAGCACCGCCAATAGGTCATCCCCAACCTGGGGGAAGCGCTCAACCATCTGTGTCCTCCAGGGTAAGTCGAGCCCCTTTGAGGCCAGGCTCCAGGTAATGCCGCCATCCCTGGTCTCTTCAATGCGGCCATTCCTGTCCACCCAGTCCGCGCTTCCCAGCAGCATGTGATCAGCATCTTCTGCATCCCACCAAACGGCTCTGCAGTAGCTATTCGGATAGCGGTTCTCCCAGGTCGCCCCGCCATCCGCGGAATAGTAAAAACCACCTCCGCTCGGGGCCGCAATCAGGCTTGATGATGCGGGATGGGTAGCGATCGAATGTACATCCGGGTGGATGCTGCTGCCAGCATGTTTGGATTTCTCGCCTAATTCCCACGCCTCCCCGTAATTGCCAGAGACCAGGGTGCCCCCCACCTCGACAGCTGCATAAGCACGTGCACCGGAAAATGCAAAACTCCGCACGCAGCCAGCTTCTGGGGAATAAGGCAGGTACCAACCTTGCATGTCCCTAATCTCTTCCACTTCTGGGCAGCCCCGCCAGGAATGACCCCCATCCAAAGACAGGAAAATTCCTGCCGGTTCACTACCCGCAAATATGCGCCCAGGGTCATCCGGGTGGGCGGCTAACCATCGAATATGGCGGATCGTCAATCCATTGTTAACCGCTTTCCAGGAGTCGCCTCTATCTTCAGATCGGTAAATACCCACGCGCGTACCAACCAGTATCCGATCCCCTTGAGCAATCACGCTGGTAGCGAAATTACCCATCAAATCGCGCCTGACTACCCGCCAGTCATGTCCAATTGGTTCGCAGATAGCAACACAATTTGAAGTCGCCAATAAAAGCAGTGCTCGGCTATCCATTTAGAAGCCTAGTTCCTTTAATATTTCTGCTTCACCCCGTTTACCAGCCGGACCTCCTAACAACTCCTGCCAAAAATCGGCATCATAACGGCGCGAGGAGATCGGCAGCGGCATCGGCACCCCCCATCCAAGTAGCAGGACCTCCTCCTTGGGCTGCAGCCGGGCGAGCATACCCCGCAATGCTTCCCGTCCTGCAAGTCCTGATAGCACTGCCCGGATGTCATCCTCGTCGCCCAACCAGCCCGAAATGCGCGTTCCCAGCTGCGACATGACCTCATCATAAATCTGCGATGGGCGCTGGTCGACGATCAGCAAGGTGACGTAATACTTACGCATTTCACGCGCGATGGTGCTGAATGTGGTCTGGGCGGCCATTTCCCGGTTGAGCAGCTTATGTGCTTCTTCCAGGACGATCACCAGCGGTCGTGGTTCACCTTCACCACTCGTGCGGTACTCGTTGGTTCGCTTTTCCCAGGCTTGCCGGATGCGCCTGGTGAGCAAATTGCTCACCAGGAGATAATCAAGATCAGATTCATTCTTTCCAAAGGAGAGTACGATATGCTGCCCTGCCTCAAGTGCTTTGGTAATTTCACCGATCGTATCTGCGGCTGGTTTTTCCACTACATAAGGTAAATTAAATACTCGGCGTAACTTATTATGCAGTCCTTCAGCAGCTAACACATTAACACCCATGGAGTTTGCCCACCCAGCCACACTTCCAGGGGCAGGTATTTTTTTTCCTTCATCGGTTAAAACTATTTCACCAGTTTTCATCTGGCGGAATTCTGTAAACCAGCTCCCACGACCAAAATCGGTGATCAAGGCATCTAAAGTGGTGGCCGTGGTTTCCTTCAAATCAAGCTCTCGCATCAGCAGCTCGATATCCTCTGGCTGGATGTCCTGCATGGCGATCTCGAGGTTGAAATCCGGTGTCTGCCCGCGAATTTGTGCCCCTTGCCCCAACCCCACCACCCGCAGCCGGCTGGGGAACTTGGATTTCAAGCCAACCACGCGCTCACCGGTATCTGAGGCCGTATCGTCAAAGCCATATTCATTGTGCATGTCAAAAACCAGCACCGAAGCCCGGTTATAGTGGATCATCCCAGCCAGCACCAGACGGGTTAAGAAGGATTTCCCCGACCCGGTGGCTCCGAAGACACCCGACGAGCGCTGGACAAATTTGTCTAAATTCAAGCAGACCGGGTGTGCCTGCTCGCGAGTGTAGCCGATCACAAAATTGCCTTCCTTGCCCGCATCGCCAAATATCTCTGCGATATCGCCGGCATTCGCCATGCGCACACCGGCATGGTGCGGCGGGATGGTTTTAACTGGCAGGGGCCGCGGCTGAGGTCGGGTTCCCGCATCGATTTCCGCCTGCCAGGTCTGGTATTCCACGCTGTCCAATTCGGGACCCCGTTCGAGCATCAAGGCTGGTAAAACCTCTAAATTTGTGTACAGGGTCTGCCCGTGCAGCAGGTTGGCCAGATCCATTGGCAGGCGCGCTTCGCTCTGCTCGTCAGCAAACCGGGGATCGGTAGCACCCAGTAGTAAATCCGTCACCAATCCGTAAAACTGCCATTCGCCGCTCTCGATCACCGCAAAGGCACCTTCCTGGACTTGGTTCGCTGGTACGGTTAGGCGTACACTCAGGTTCTCCTTCAGACCACCCCCCACCACATAGCCAATATACTCTGCCATCATCTCACCCCCTCCCAGGTTTCAGGTATCGCATCCGCCAGGGTGCTGATCACGCGCATCAAGGTCGCATAATCATCCCGCAGCAAGACAATTAACTCCTGTGTAGCTTCCACAGCCCAATTTTCATTACCCGCCTCCACCTGCACCTCTTGAACCTGATTGATGTGTGCTGCCAGTAAATCTCCCACCGGGAGTTCATTTGAGCGCAGGAGGTGGCGGAAATAACCAAATCGCCCTGTGTTTGTAAAATCCCGCAGTTCCTGATCGTCGCACAAATAGATCGCATCCAAACTCAATGCAGGACGGGGCGGCAGCAAGTGGAATAGTTTTCCATTCTGCTGGTAGCCTACCGCCAGCACGCTCATCTCGATGGGTACATTGCGATTTACGCGGTTATCTGCGATCACGGCTTCATCGATGCCTTCAGTTGTAACGAGCTGGCGTACTAACCCATCATCATCGATGTGGATGTCATAAATCAGACCGTAGATCTGGTAGCCGGCCTCTACTGGTGCCCGCACTAATGCACCAAATGACGGGGCATCTATTTGGGAAACCCGGCAGCCAGCCACAAAACCAGTGGTCCCGGCCCGCAGTAAGCGGCCGATTTCAATTGCCATCTTCATTCATACCTCGCTCTCCCTTCAGATTGCTTGGCAGATTGTTTATGTGAAAGCTCACCGACCGTCAACCCTCGTTGGCGCAGCTCTTGAGCAATCATTAAAGTCACCTGCTCCTTCTCCGGCATTTTGACCACAGCCGTTTCGTGAGCCCGGTGCAGCAGGTACGGGTATGGGCGCACTCCCATCACCCGGCATTGGTCAATCAGTACGGCATGCAGGATGTCCAGATTGCCTTGATCTTCGGCGACCCAGGCCGGAATTTCCACCCGCGCCACGTAAGGTCGACCGGGATGTCCGACATTGAGATAAAAAAAGTGCAGCTTCAGACCACCTTTATACTTTTTCGCTGATTGTGACTGTATCGCGAAAACTGAGGATCGTTCTCCCGCGGCTAAGACCTCCCTGAATACGGATATATCCGTTATTCCGCGTAAGGGACGCAGGTTTTTTATTTGAGGCAGCTCCACTTGCGGAGTCATGGCCACCTCTAAAGTCCGCACAACCAGGTTGGCGGCTGGTTTATCCACATAACCGCCAGTGATCACGCTTAGATCATCCAGCCGGGTTAGCGCTTCCAGGTAGCTCTTAAGGCTTTCTTGATAATCAGCTCTTTCCTCGCTGTCCCCACTTTTTCCACCCCACAACTCCATCGGGCCATCTGTGAACGCCACCACGGGAGGCGGCGCCTCTTCAGCCAATCTGCCCAGGATCATGCGCTCATTCAGATCACGCTTCAGCGCCAGGTTGGCTTCGCTGATCGTCCCCGTGGTCGAGTACAGCTGCTCATCATAAAGCAGTTGGCTGGTGATACTGGTAGTCGGCGGCTCGGAAGAACCCCGGCGCATCTGGATCGCGCCAACATTGACCACCGCGAAGTTGACTTCTGCATGGCGATCGGGTGTTATTTGCGAACCATCTGCTGCCAGCACAGTGATCTCGTCAGGATGAGTTGGCAGCGGGGCCGATATAGTCAGGGATTCAATAACGGGTAAGGCGCATCGCAAGGCAGGGTCATGGTTGCGAACCACATCCTTCACTTTCTGTTTCAAACCAGCCAGGTCCTGGGAATTGCTTTCAAGTAAATCGAGAGCTATTTTTTTTCGATCGCGCAGCTCGCGTTCACGAATTACTGCAGTTTCCCCTAACTGCTTAACTTGTTGGCGAATGGATTGGAAATCGAGACTCATATGGGGCAAAAAATTTTGTATCTTAGCCGCAGGTGGCTGCTGATACCAGAACAATTGTTTGATTAATTGTAAAGCCTCCCGGCAATCGACGCAAGGGATATCGCAGGTGAATATTCACCCGGCCGAGGCATCAAAAAAAATCACAGCTGTGAAGATTGCCGAGAACAGGAATTAGGAAGATTGTAGATCAGCGATGGGAGAGGTAAAGGTGACCCTTGTTCCACCATTAATCTGGCTGTCGATCGCCACCTGGCCTCCCTGAGCTTCTACCAGCTGCTTGACAATCGCCAACCCGAGCCCCGCGCCGCCGGTCGATCGGGCGCGTGATTGGTCAACCCGGTAGAAGCGCTCAAACACATATGGCAGGTGTTCCGCCGAAATTCCTAAACCATTGTCCTGGACACTCACCTCGACTTGCGAATCGAGCGCGCGCGCCTGGATTGTGATTTTTCCGCCAGCTGGAGTGTTGATGATCGCATTCTTCAGGAGATTCCTGAGCACTTGCCCCAGTCGTTCAGCATCGGCTTCAACCAGCGGCAGGTCATCCGGGAGATCGGCCAGCAGCTGGATTTCTTTCTCGATCGCTTGAGAAATCAGTGACTGGATGGCTTTCTCGATCAGCTCTTGGATATCCACGGGCTGGCAAACCAGCTTCAGCTGCCCGGCTTCTGCCATGGCTAACTCCTGCAGGTCATCGACCAGCCGGTTGAGCAGCATGGCCTCCTCATAAATCGAGGCGATCATCTCAGGGGTTGGTTCCACCACACCATCACTCAGCGCCTCTAGATAGCCGCGCACATTTGAAAGAGGTGTTCGTAATTCATGAGCCACGTCAGTGACCATATTTTGGCGCAGCTTTTCGAGGCGCGTTAATCCTTCTGCCATGGCGTTAAAAGCATGCGCTAATTCGCCAAGTTCTCCCTTGGTTCTCACGGCTACCCGCTGGCTGAGGTCCCCCTTTTCCATCGCACGCGCCGCAGATATTAAATCATCGACGGGTTGTAATATGCTTCGCGAGAGGAAATAGGTCAGCAGCAGACCCACCATCCCTGCCAGGGTGATGGCGATCAAAAGTGAACGGTTGACTGAAGTGTTAAATTGGGTTTCGATCGTCGTCAGGTCGTAGTTCTCAATCGGTACGATATAAGCCAGCACCGGTCTCTTTTCAATCAGGAAGGCTGCAAATGGCTTTGAGAGGGCTGTGTTGATCTGTTCACCAATTAAATCACCCGTTGAGTCAGCTATCACCCTTCCATCCAGCTCTGCGATCACATACCTGGCATAGGAAGTGCGCTCCATCCCTTCCAGCACTGCCTGCAGATCCTGCCAGATGGTCCGTTCTCCACCCCTGGATGCAAGCAGCTTGTTGATCGTGTTGATCTTGGTTTCAATATTGAGATTGGGATAATCTAAAATGCCCTGCAGGGAGCGCCGGAACTCGCTCGATGTCGACTGGCTCGCAAAAAAGGCCACTGTTCCAACCGCCACCACCAGCACGATGATGGTGATTGACAGCAGCCGGAAGCGCAGGCTGTTATACATAAGCCCCATCTTCAAATTTATAACCCACCCCATAGACTGTCTGCACATAGCGGGGGTGAGCTGGATCAATTTCAATTTTCTTGCGCAGATTCATCATGTGAACATCCACAGTACGCTCAAATCCCTGGTAATCAAACCCGAAAGCCAGCTCCAGAAGTTCAAGCCTGGAAAATACTCGCCCGGGCTGCTTGATCAGGATCTCCAGCAATGTGAATTCTTTAGGGGTCAGGTGCACCGTAACCCCGTCAATGCGGGCCTCGTGCCTCACAAAATCGACTTCCAGATCCCCAAACAAGATTTGTTCTGGACCAGGCTCGCTTTCAGCCATACCCCGTCGTAAAACGGCTCTAACTCTCGCCACCAGCTCCCGTGGGCTGAAGGGTTTGGTTACATAATCATCAGCTCCGAGATCGAGGCCAACCAATTTATCATCTTCGGTTGTTTTTGCGGTCAGCATGATGATCGGGACATTTGACTCGCCTCTCAGCAAACGACACACATCCAGGCCATCCACTTTGGGCAGCATTAAATCCAAAATGATCAAGCCAGGTCGCCGGTTGCGAGCAATGTCGATCGCCCGATGACCATCATAAGCCACCAGTACCCGGTAGCCATCTTTCTCCAGGTACAGCCGGATCAGATCGACAGTTTTCCGATCATCATCAACCACCAGAATGGTTGGCTTCATGAAAAATCTCTCATCGCTGTGCTCAGGTTGCCATCCTGCCTGTCTCATAATTTATGTTGTCCCAGTATAACAAAAAGATGTAAAGATTTGATAAAGATAATATTGGGGTGATTCACTCAAATTTCAGTAGTGGCTAACAAAGTGGGTTTGATCTTCAACCTGTTATTCTGAGTGACCGAAGGGAACGAATAATCTGTTATCTTCACCCGAACATTAGAGATTATTCGCCGCTGTGCGGCTCATAATGACACTTGGTTATTGGGATAACCCACAATATTATCCACTCCCCCAAATTTCGGGTCAAACTCTGCCAGGATAGGGTAAAATGGGTCAATTAGGGAAACAATATGAGCGCCATTACCAGCCCCTTACCTTTAATCCCCAGTCAATTACGCCCATTTGATGTGCGCAAAGATTTAGACGCGGTAGCAAATCTGGTCGAAACCTGTTTTGCAGACACCCTCGATGAGGATGGTCGCCGCTATGTGAATCACATGCATGCCGCTTCGCGCAATCCTGGCTACCTGCGCTGGGCAATGGCAGTCGCCGAAAATGCCCCCATGCCGTTCAGCGGTTTTGTTTGGGAAGCGAATGGTTACCTGGCCGCCAATCTAAACCTCATACCCTACAGGTACCAGGGCAAGCGCTGTTATTTGATCGCCAACGTAGCCGTCGATCCAGCTTATCGACGCAAAGGTATCGCCAAGACATTAACCAATGCTGCCATCAATCATGCCCGTAAACGCAGCATTGATGAGCTTTGGCTCCATGTGCGCAGTGAAAATGCAGCCGCCTTGAATCTGTACCAATCGCTCGGTTTTACCGAACAAGCCCGGCGCACAACCTGGGAGATGAAACCCGCATCCGGTAAAAAGATCGCCTCCCAATTCAGCGTTGAGGCGTCAGGTATTAAAATCGCTCGCCCCCAGGTCCGCTATTGGGATCAATATCGCCGCTGGCTGGGATCTATATATCCACCTGAATTTACTTGGCACCAACCATTTCATCTCTCAGCTCTGCAGCCTGGATTTATCGGCAGCCTTTACCGCCTCTTCACCGGCAGTCACATCAAGGAGTGGGTAGCTCAGCAAGGTCAGCGCCATATCGGTTTGCTGGCCTGGCAGCCCAACACCAGGCATGCCGATCACTTATGGCTTGCATCTACGCCGGAAGATGAAGGGCACGTAATTGCGGGGTTATTGCCGGGCATCCACCGTCAGCTCGCCGACCGGCGCCGTCTGCTCCTGGATTATCCTGCCGGGAGAGCCATCCTGCCCCTGCATGAAGCCGGATTTCACATCCAGCAGACTTTGATCTGGATGCGCCTGACTTGAATAATTCCACCGTTCTGCATGAATTTGTAAGATTCTGTTGACGAATCGTTGGAGTCCGCTTATACTGAGAGCAATTGGAGAGTAGCTGCTATGCGAGTACTCAGTACAATTAAGGACTTCACAGGCACGCGATGTTGGCGCGTGCCTGTTTGTTATTAATCTCACCTTACAAGGAGGTAATAACCAATGGATTATGGCATGATCGGAAAAATTGATAAAGCCAAGCGATATGCAGATCAGCGCGACAGGATTCACTTCGAGGCCTTCAAAGTCACCTTTGAAGGAGAAAACAATCCTCATGCGGTATCTTTTGAACTAGGCGAATGGCAGTGTGACTGTGATTTCTTTCAAACTCGCGGCCGCTGCAGCCATACAATTGCCTTAGAAATGATTCTTGAGGATATGCTTCCCCAACTTGTATCCTGAGCAGGCGTTTTAAGAGACCAAATATCGGTACTCAACCATCAAGCGAGCCCTCGTAGGGCTCGCTGATTTTTTTAACCTCAAGAATTTATGCAGCACCCGCAGGTGATTACATTTCCGCCAGGCTTTCTGTGAGCGCGTTCTCAATTTGGTCCGCTGGAACTTTGACAATTGTCCGCTGAGGGAAGCTGCTGTCTGCGGTCTCACCTTTGATGATCTCACCCAAAGCATCAAGCCCGTCTTCCATTGTCGATAAAAACATCTTGCGGCCCGCGAAATCGAGTAATCCACGGATCATGGATGGCCCCTGCTCTGTTTTCCCGTTGAGATCGGTAGCCATTGTCCCATTTTCATTCCCGGACAGGCAGATTGTCACCAGGGAGAAACCACCACCAGGCATGCTTTGTTTTATCGTGTATTGCTCAAATGGATGCCAATCTACAATAGATTGCTGAATCACATTCTTCCCATGGGAACAAACGTAGACACTGCCATCCCCGACCCAGCCCTGCTGCAGATCCTGGAGTTCCTGCTTGTCGGCGCCATAGAGAACCGATCGATATTTTGGCTTGGTCAGGTATTCCCACAGCAGTGCAGGTGGCAGTGCAAACTGCCTTTCAAGAATATAATTGGCGT
>JALHTN010000478.1 GCA_022865865.1 Anaerolineales bacterium | reverse complement strand
GATTGCTTGTTCGCCATCTCGTGCTCCCCAATAACCTGGCTGGAACGCGAGAGATAATCCGCTACATATGCGAAGAAGTTTCTCAAAAGACATATTTAAATATCATGGATCAATACCACCCGGCATATAAATCCCATCACTATCCAGAATTAGATCGTCGATTATCAGACCAAGAATACCAAACGGCAGTCGATGCCGCAATATTCGCTGGCATGACCAATCTCGACCAAAAATAATCAAGATTTTGGACCATCAATTAGTTCATTATTATGATCACCTTTTCACTTATCATCCTGGGTGGTAAACTATAGTTTATGGACCCGCATGTGCTGTTCCAACAAGTTTCCACTCCTTACCCACCTCGGCCCTTACGGGCCATTATTCAATTGCTGAGAATTATTTCATAAAACGCGTTTAGCTATCGAATAGACACCCTCAGCAGATAAAGTGCTGTGGGTGTTGATTATTTAAAGTCGGAGGAAATTCACATGAGAATGAGCAGATTATTCAACCAGACCTTACGAGAGGCACCAGCTGATGCCGAAGTGAGCAGTCATAAACTTCTCGTACGGGCGGGATATATCCAACAGCTCGCAGCAGGTATATTCACTTACCTTCCCCTGGCCAAGCGCGTGTTGACGAAAATTGAAAACATCATGCGCCAGGAAATTGAGGCTATTGGGGGTCAAGAAATAACGATGCCTGTTGTGCACCCGGCTGAATTGTGGAAAGAAACTGGCAGATGGTACCAGATCGGTTCTGAGATGGGACGCTTTTATGATAAATCTGGGCGTGACATGGTGCTGGCGATGACCCATGAAGAGGTGGTGGCTGACTTGGTGAGAAAATCTATTCGTTCATATCGCCAGCTACCAGCGCTGATTTACCACATTCAAACCAAATGGCGCGATGATCCCCGCCCTCGAGCTGGCCTGATCAGAGTGCGTGAATTCACAATGAAGGACAGCTACAGCCTGGATTTGGATCAAGATGGTTTGGACACCCAGTATCGCGCCCATTTCCAAGCATACTACGATATTTTCCACCGTTGTGGACTGCCGGTAAAAGCATTTAAATCTGATGTCGGTATGATGGGTGGTAGCTTAGCCCACGAATTCATGTACCTTACTCCCATTGGAGAAGATACGCTGTTAATTTGTGACGAATGCGGTTACGCAGCGAACAGGCAAATTGCACGCTTCAAAAAAGATTCCGATAAAAGCGAATCACCTCAAGCCCTGCAAAAAGTTGCTACTCCTGATTCAAAAACTATCGAAGATTTGGCTAATTTCTTAGACATTCCAAGATCAAAAACAGCCAAGGCAGTATTCCTGGTTGCCACAATCGTCCAAGGGATTGAAGCCTCAGATCGTTTGGTATTGGCTATTGTCCGCGGTGATATGGACCTAAATGAAACAAAACTGGCCAATGTCCTGATGGCAAAAGAGCTGAGACCTGCTCTTGAGGAAGAGATCGTTTCTACTGGTGCTGTCCCAGGTTATGCCTCGCCAAAGGATCTTAAAAACACCCTGGTTGTGGTCGATGATGTAATTCCAGATTCACCAAATCTCGTAGCAGGCGCTAACGAGGAAGGCTTTCATTTTATCAACGTAAACTACGGACGCGATTTCCAAGCCGAGATTATTGCTGATATTGCCGTGGCAGAAGACAATAGCATGTGTCCAGAATGCGGTCATCAGATGACCGTGCAGCGAGGAGTAGAGGTGGGGAATATTTTCAAACTCGGAACGCGTTATAGTGAAGCTATGGGGGCAAAATTCCTGGATTCCGAGGGAAATTCAAAGCCGGTCGTTATGGGATCATATGGCATTGGCTCCGGCAGGTTGATGGCCTCGGTGGCTGAAGAACACCATGACGAATATGGGTTGATTTGGCCAATTTCGGTTGCTCCATACTCGGTTCTTCTCATCGTTCTGCCTAGGAATGTCAAGAAGCAAGAAACAGATATACAAGGAGACCCAGATCCTCTCACAATTGCTGAGCAGCTGTATATGCAGTTTCAATCTTCAGGGATTGAGATCCTATTTGATGATCGCCAGGAAAGACCGGGTGTTAAATTCAACGACGCGGATTTGATCGGTATTCCCATCCGGCTGACAGTTAGCGATCGTGCACTGCAAGCTGGTGGCATCGAGGTTAAACGGAGGGATCAGAAAGATAAAAACATTATCCCCATCGAAGAAATAATCAACCATGTTAATGCCATGATCGCTGATTTACAAGCTGATCTGGACGGAAGTGTTGTAACCATTCCATTCGAAGATTAATGCGCTAAAAACATCAGGGAGTGTTCGAGAATGAACACTCCCTATTAATTTTCCAATTAATGTATTTCTATGTAAATATGGTCCGGGTTCTATGTAAGTTTGAAATACTTTGTTAACCCAAGCGCCATGTTGAGATTTCCAGTCAATTTGACCTTCTGCTGCATAAAGGCTGTCATGGGATCCAGTTTTCCAGAGATGATATCCTTGTAATCCTGAGAATCCGCTCGTAGAGTCATGGTAGCATCATCGGTCACACCTTTCTCTACATCGCATTTTCCATCCCCGATCCTGACAATCCAATCCCCAGGCTCCGCCCCGGTCATGTGAAACTGGATAACGGCCTCTACATCGCCAGCCTTGTCGGGTAAGAATGCCTTCGGCATGCGGTTCATCATTTCTTCGATCGTGATTTCATCAGCCATGATTATTTCTCCTAATTAATTGATATTCTCAAAGATACCTGCAGCACCCATTCCTCCCCCAATGCACATGGTAACCATGCCAAACTGAACTTCCCGTCTTTTCATTTCATAAATCAATTGGGTGGTCAGCTTGGCTCCTGTGCAGCCTAATGGATGACCCAAAGCGATCGCTCCACCATTCACGTTGGTGATTTCCTCGTCTAGGCCCAGTTCCCGCATCACCGCTAAACCTTGGGCTGCAAATGCTTCATTCAACTCGATCAATCCAATATCTTCCAACGATAAACCTGCCAGCTTGAGGGCTTTCGGTACTGCAACCGTCGGTCCGATACCCATTAATTCTGGTGCAACCCCTCCGACAGCATAAGCGATAAATCTCACCATTGGTTTGATACCCAAAGACTCAGCTTTTGCACGCGACATGATAACCACACCTGCAGCACCGTCAGACATTTGGGAAGAGTTACCTGCGGTTACAGTACCATTTACTTTAAATGCAGGTCTTAACCTTCCAAGTGCCTCTAATGATGTATCTGCTCGCGGGCCTTCGTCCCGATTGAAGATAAAAGTTCGCTTCCGGGGACCTTCCCCGTTGGAACCTGGCTCCACGATTTCCACATCTATAGGGATGATCTCTGCATCGAATAAACCACTTGTCACCGCCCGGTTCGCGTTTTGGTGGCTGCGCAGAGAAAATTTATCTTGATCTTCGCGGTTGACACCATATTTCTCAGCCACATTCTCTGCGGTAAGACCCATACTTGTGTAGACCACGGGGGAATCGGCCGCAAAAAAGGGATTCGGTGCAAATTTCAGCCCGGTCATCGGTACCATGCTCATCGATTCAGTCCCACCAGCGATGATGGTTGTCGCTTGACCAGCCATAATTGCATTGGCAGCATGGGCAATAGTTTGAACGCCAGAGGAGCAGAAGCGGTTAACTGTTTCGGCTGGTACTGATTGAGGCAAACCAGCTCTCAGGGATACCATCCTACCCATATTCATCCCTTGTTCGCCTTCTGGGAAAGCACATCCTAAGATTACATCATCAATTTCTGCGGGATCCAATCCTTCTACTTTTCTCAATAATCCCCGAAAGACCTCTGCTGCCAAATCATCTGATCGGGTTGTCGCCAGGCTGCCACGTTTTGCCCGGCCGACAGCAGTACGGGCTGCTGCGACTACTACCGCATCACGGTTTGCATCTTCACTGTTCATCACCATCTCTCCTAATTCCTCAATAGTTTACCAGTTCGCAATAAACTCCACATTCTTTCCTGGGTTTTTTCTTCTCCACAAAGAGAGAGAAATGCCTCTCGTTCTAAATCAAGGATATATTGCTCATTTACCCAAGCTGGCTGGCTAATTTCACCACCTGCCATGACATGAGCCGCTTTCTTCACGATATGCGCCTCGTGATCTGTAAAATACTTTCCTTCTTGGAACATGTATATACCCACCTGCAGGGCAGCCAATCCTTCTCGCCCCGCAGCATATATTTTCTCGGGTAATGGAGCTGCATAGCCAGAATTTGCCATATTAAGTACTTCTTTTTTAGCCTCTCCAAGCAGGTGATCTTTATTCAAAACCACTCGATCACATGATCTTAAGAACCCTAATTCTCGGGCTTCTTCGGCCCCGGTTGAGACCTTCGCTGTGCCAATCATCTCAATGATGCGCATTAAAAACGGCAGCGCTTCAACACCTTTTGTCCGCATACCAGGGTTCAGTATACGGCGCAGTAATTCTTTCGTGCCTCCTCCCGCGGGGATCACTCCCGGGGCTAACTCGGTAGGACCTGAATACAATTCAGCCCCAGCGACCACCCGGTTGGCGTGCATGAGGATCTCCAGGCCTCCTCCCAGGGCCATACCTGCGGGAGCAGCGACAACTGGCTTGGGGAAATATCGCATCCGTTGGTTGACATCCTGTAATTTCTTAACCGCAAATTCTAATGTTTCCCAATCCTCGTTCTGGGCTAACATTACAACCATGAACAAATTCGCTCCAGCAGAAAAATGATCGGCTTCGGTCCCCAACACAAGTCCAGCAAAGTCTTGATCTGCTTTGTCTAATCCGGTTTCGATCATTGAAAGGATGTCTTCGTCCAGTATATTCATCTTGGCACAGAATTCAACACAGGCGACACCATCCCCCATATCCCATAATTTTGCTCCTGGATTTTTTTCGATCAATTTTTGCTGGCGGAGGTAGATTACAGCTTTCGATGGTTTTTTAGTTTGATAATCGCCAAGTTCAGGATTGTAGACACCTGTTCTGAGACCATTCTCGTAGGTATAGAAGGATTCATTCCCTTTCGAAAGCATCTCGTCAACCCAAGGGGCTGGCTCAAAGCCTAGCTCTTTCATTTTTACTGCTGTCTCAGCGACACCCAGTAAATCCCAGGTTTCAAAGGGTCCAGCCTCGTGGTTGAAACCCCAGTGCAGGGCGTCGTCGATCGGCATAGGTGTATCAGCAATCTCAGGAATTCGATGCGATGCATAAGCCAGTCCCTGGTAAGTGATTGCCCGGACCAGCTCCCCAGCACTGTCTTCTGCGTCCAGCATCAATTTCAAACGCTTTCCGTATTCATCCTCATCTTTCGCATCACCAATGGAATCAAATTTTGGTGTAGTAGGTGCTTCATACTCCATGGATTCTAAATTGAGAACCCAAAACGCTTTTCCTCCCCCCTCATTACGAACTTGTTTGTAAAACCCTTGCTTGGTTTTGTTACCCAACCAACCATTTTCTACCAGTGTATGGATCAATTTATTGCTGGATTCAGATTCCAGGTACCTTAATGCCTGCTTATCGTTTGGTATTGCGGGTGCCAAATTGCGGCTAACATGCTCCCAGACGTCAATTCCCACCAGATCGATTAATCGGAAGGTTGCAGTTTTCGGTCGCCCAATGACCGGTCCAGTGATTGCATCGACCTCCTCAACTGAATAACCATTCTGGAGAATATAATCCAGAGCGAAAGCACCACTAGCAAATCCAAGCCGGTTAGCAATAAAATTCGGGGTATCTTTAGCAATCACAACCCCTTTACCAAGGCGGTACTCCAAGAAGTGACTCATGAAATCCAGCACATCCTGGCTTGTATCCTCGGTGGCGATTAATTCGACTAACTTCATGTACCGGGGTGGATTGAAGAAGTGGGTTCCCAAGAAATGCTGCCGGAAGCTTGCGGATAATCCATCAGCGATAGCAGAGACAGGAATTCCCGAAGTATTGGTGCTGACGATGGTATTCTCAGCACGAACCCTGTCGATCCTCTCCATCAAACCCTGCTTAATTTCCAGGTTTTCAACAATTGCTTCGATCACCCAATCTGTATTATTGATGACCTCAAAATCGTCATCCAAATTCCCTACAGAAATCAATGCAGCATAATCGGGGGTAAAGAAGCTGGCGGGTCGAGATTTCAATGCCCGGTCCAATCCACCCTGGACGATACGATTCTTCACCTTTCGATCGCTCAAGCTCAATCCTTTTTTCTGTTCTTTAGCGGTGAGCTCACCAGGGACAATGTCCAGCAACGTTACTGACACACCAATATTTGCCAGGTGAGCAGCAATGCCTGCTCCCATAGTACCGGCACCGATAACCACCGCATTCCTGATTTTGTATTTCATTGCGCCTCCTCAAAAATCTTTTTTATTATAGTGATGTTTCGGAATTCGCATTTTTTTGCTAAGAACCTCCAAATTACCTAATGATTTATGCTTATAAAGTTGGATATCATCGCAGCTGGCTGCCATGATATCCAAGGATTTTCCGGGCAACGACCAACCGGTTTATTTGTCCGGTACCTTCATAGATATCAGTGATCTTCGCATCGCGGAACCATTTCTCAAGCAGGTGCTCACGTGTATATCCTACCGGTCCCATTATCTCTAGAGCTTTTTGGGTTATTTTTGTGACGATGTCTCCTGCCTTTACCTTACTCATTGAAGCTTCGAGTGAGTTTGGTTTATGATTATCTGCCATCCAGACGGCTTTAATCACCAGCAGCCAGGCAGACTCCAGCATAATTTCCATGTCGATCACATCACGTTCGACACTGGATAATTTTTGCCTGGGAAGTCCATAACGAATGGTGACACCTTGCTGCTCCAGGAGTTCTTTTAATAATTCAAGAGTTGCCCGCGCGACACCAACCCCAGTTGCTGCAACCAGCGGACGCGTGGCATCGAAAGTTGCCATCGCACCTTTGAATCCTTTGGTTTCTTTTTTCGGAATCTCCGGACTCCCGAGCAGGTTGTCAAATGGCACTCTTGTATTCTGAAGCACTATCGAAGCTGTATCACTTGCCCGGATGCCCATCTTGTGCTCGAGCTTTGTCACCTTCACGCCGGGTGTTCCAGCTTCTACCACAAATGGCCTCATGCCTGCCCGGCCAGCTTCAGGATCGATGGTTGCCCAGATTACAACCAGACCGTCACCATCTTCGAGAGAAATCTTGCCAGCCGTGACAAAGATTTTCTCACCATTGATCACCCATTCATTTGTTGCTGGATCTAAAACAGCGCTGGTTCGAATTGACGAGGTATCAGAACCACAATGTGGTTCCGTCATCGCCATAGCACCAAAGGCAGGATTCTCTTGGTTGAAACGGCTTAAGAATTTCTTTTTTTGTTCTGCAGTACCTGTAGCTTCCACCGCTGCCGCCCCGAGAGAACCTCCTGGTGTCACCAGGTACATGCCAACATCGCCCCAGGAAAGGATTTCGAGCATAAAAGCTAATGATTGATACCCAATCGGGGGATATTTTTTCTTCTCTTTGCCTTGCTCCTGTTTTCCACTGTCCTGCACACTGGGTGCTAGCGCTCCCGCGCCCATGGCTCGCATAGCCTGGTGCATGAAATTAATGTAATCCCATGGAATTTCATGCTCGTGCTCATCAAAATAGCGTGAGTGGGGGCGCATCATCTCCTCAGCCACGGTCTGCAGTAGAAATCGCTGCTTTGCAATAGGTTTCGGAATCTCAAATTCAATCATTTCTTCCTCCAAATATCACCAATCAAGCTTTAAACAATTGCCAAACCAGCGAAAGCGGCAATCCCCCGACCCGATCGCATCCACATCTCTACTGGATGCTCACGGATGTAGCCATGACCACCCAAGATCTGTACAGCACGGTCGGTGACCATCATCGCCATATCTATAGCACCCATATGGGCAAGATAGGCGTGTTTACTGGCCTCTTCTTTTCCCTCATCGATCATCCAGGCAGCCTCCCATACAAGCAGACGGATAGATTCAATTTCTGTCGCCATTTCCGCTAACATAAAGGCAATAGCCTGTTTTTGGGCAACTTTCATCCCAAATACATCGCGATCCTTTGCATAATCTCGGGAATATTCAAAAGCCGCTTTGGATAGTCCCACCCCTAAAGCAGCAATAGCAACTCGAGAGGCATCAATGATAGGGGCAAAATCATGACCAGCTTCTTCACCCAAGCGGTTTTGCTTTGGTATGCTGACTTCATTGAAGCGCATCTTATAAAGAGGGAGAGCATTGATCCCCAATAAACCCTGGCGACCATCGATTTCAATTCCTTGAGCGTCTGATGGCATGATAAAGCCCTGTGTCTTTCCATCCAATTGTGCATACACAATAAATGCCTCTGCACCAGCCGCGTAAGGCACAAAAACCTTTTCACCATTGATCAGGTACCTGTCACCAATCTCTGCTGCCAATGTGCTCATATCATTGGGATCGAAATCGAAGTGCGGTTCGATCATCGCAGCTGAAACGGATTCCCATTCAGCATCGATGATTGGGGGTAGATATTTCTGCTTCTGCTGCTCGCTCCCGCATAATAAAATCGGCAGTGCAAAAAGACCTGGAGTTAGAACCGCCAGTGCCCCTGCTAAATCCCCCCAGCCTAATCCTTCTGCGGCCAATACACCGGTCACAGTTGAGTGATCACCGAAGCCACCATAATCCTCAGGAATCGATGCCTGAAGAACACCTAATTCCCAACCCTTCTCAATTAAATCAGTTGGGAAATTTTCTTCCTCATCAGCTTCATGTGCTGCTGGTCTCACATCATTGGTAACATAACGATGGATGGCATCCAGCAACATTTTTTGTTCATCAGATGGTTCAAACGCATACATCACTGCCTCCTTCTTGATGATCGCACATCTTCACGACTTAGCATTTAATAACCCTGATAATAGAGCGCAACCGGGCTCTTTCCGTTCTCTAATTGTTTATAATTCACGATTGTGAGCAATCCACGTTGATACAGATATTCAACATGAGCACCAGCTTCTTCTATCGCAAGTAATGCATTGAAACCTATCGCCTCACCAAATAATGAATTTGACAGCGCATCGATTGTGTTTGGAGATTGAAAGAATGTCAGAACTTTTTCAAGACGATCCATGTGCATATCCCTGATTTCTGTAATCCGGGCTGGTAAATCTTTGATAACCCCCTTGTGACCACCGAGAGCCAGTTTTGTATCCCTTGCCCAATGCTCAACAACATCCAGTGATTTGAGATAATGATTGAGTCCGCACCAGGTACTTATCTGCTCCGGGACTTGGTGTGGGGTAATATCGGTCAGAATGTGGTCTCCACAGAACAGAATGTCATCAAATCGGATCACAACATGGCCACCAGAATGCCCGGGAACATGCAAAAATTGAAATGGACCCAGCTCCATATTGATCTCTTCGTAGCAAAAATCTACATCGACAGAATCAAATAACTGTTTTGTGAAACGATAAAATTCCAGCATACTATCCCGTTTTTCTTGCATCACACCAGCTGCAATTAAATAATCAGCTAATATATGTAAATTTATTGTGCGCCGCTCTTGGAAACTCGTCAAATTTCGGCGAACGAGTTCATGCACACCTATCTTTGCTTTTGAACGAGAACATAGCGCTGATAAACCCCCAAAATGATCGATATGCCCATGAGTAATCAATACATGAGTTAATTCAGCTAGTGAGAATAATTCACCGCTAGCGATAAGTCCAGCCTCCTGAATTCCACTCACTAATTGGTCTTTTGATTCACCAATTCCTGATCCTGTGTCGATCAGCACTCTGAAATCCTCATGCACAACCAAGTAAGCGTAAGTCCACAGTCCAGGAAAGGCTTCAATCGGAATTTGATAGATAGGAACGCCAGAGGAAGTTTCGAAAGTTTTTATTTTTCTCACAATTCTCTCAATTCTCCAATGACTTCTCTCGAATTGTAAGACCCAGGAGAAATTGATCGGTAAATTGATCAGCAATTTCTCTCGCTGACATGGGGCCATCAACTCGATACCAAGTTACTGTCCAATTCATAACACCCAGTAGAGCACGCGCAGATAATGACGGGTGTTCACATGAAAAAATACCCTCATCCACCCCTACCTCAATCAGATCCCGCCAGATCTGTTCAAAGCGATCCCTTTCTTTGATATGGCGTCCGTGATAACTGGGTTCGAGGGATCGGTATTCGAGCAGCAAAACAGAGGTCAATTCTTGGTGTTCAGTTAACGCGATTAAATACGCACCAATTGCTCTACGTAAGCGTTCATCAGGTGAATCAGAACTCACAATCGCATCTTCAACTCTATCTGTTAAGATTTGGAGTCCCCTGCTAAGCAATTCAAATAAAATCTCTTGCTTGCTGGAGACGTGATGATAAAGACTGGCCTTTTGCAAGTTCACAGCATCAGCGATATCCTGCATGGATGTGCCGTGATAACCCTTCCGGCTAAATATTTGTGCTGATGCGTCAAGGATTTCGTTTCGAGTCATGCTTTATCTACCGAACGTTCGGTAGATAAAGCATAGCAAATTTTTCTTGAAAAGTCAATCACTGAAATCCCCAATTTGAGAAACTGGAGATGTACTTCAGTGTTATTACCAATGACCTACAACGCGCCTATTGGCGGAAAATCATAAAATCTTTGTATTAAAAAAGGAGATAAATCATGGAGAAAGAGCGACCCATTGGAGTCACCATTTTGGCAGTCTTGGCTGGAATCGCTGCGCTGATAGCAGCCTTTCATGCACTCCAATTCTTGGGAATAATTAAATTTAATTTTGGACCTTTTTCTTTCCGTAATTTCAATTTATTTGCAGCCTTGATGTACGGATTGTTGGTCTGGGTCTATGTATGGTTGGTTCAAATGCTGTGGAAGGTTGATCCATCAGCCTGGATTTTCCTGGTGGTGATAACCCTTTTCAATCTCATCCTAGATTTCCTTGGCATGATTGGCGCAGGTGCTGGAATTGAATATGGCTGGTCAATTTTCTTTAACGGCATTATATTAATATACTGTATGCTTCCAGGTGTGCGCAACACCTTCGGAACGAAGTAAGAAATTCAAATAATAAACACAATACATCCCGGACAGCGTTCGGGATGTATTAATTTAAAATTTAGTGCATCAAGTTGTTGCTTGCAAAAAAACCACATAATGAAACCCGAATATCGAATTTCTTCTGTAGTCGGTCATGTGAATATGAAAATAGGTGCGGATATTATCCTTTACAATTACTTGGCCTTTCGATTAATCCATACTGACGCGAATGGTATTTTATTCAGTTGTGCGGGTCAAAGCGCAGATAGCACCTTAAGGATCTCAGATCACGCAAAAACGTCCCCTTCCCTTTTTTCCTGGTTCAACCAGCCCTTCTCCGTCAATCTTTCAGTATAATTGGGCGCTTCTTTCCATTTTCAACCGCAATATATATCAACCATACCACGGGGATATCCACATTTTCTCCGCGCACATGGCATATTCCAGCAACACTGGTTCCTTTAGCTGGTACTAAAATGTGATAGATTTCATAACCATCCAGATCTTCAGGTTCACAATCCCATCCATCCAATTATTTCTCTGTAAAAATCACTTTCCTCAACCACATTTCAGACCGTTAGGTCCTGCCAGAGAATGTCCCCAGGAGACCATTCAGCATTGTCACCCATTTTTCCTCCTCAAATCAGAAACTTTATGGATCCCTATTGTCGAGTATTGAAGACCAGTATACTCAAAACAAATCTCTTGCGATAGCGATCCCAAACATTCAATCCTTGGTTTCATAGCAATCCAAGAATAAATGAGAATTCTCCCCGGTGATGAATCTCATGCTCGACCACTTGCCATATAATCCAGAGGTAATTTAACTTCCCGCCACCCGGAATTTATACTTTTTGGTCTAAATCCGTTATCAGCATCGTTGATAGATTCTTCAGGGATATGAAATTCACATGAATCAAAACAGACCCACTCTCAGGAATCATCTGGTGGGTCTGTTTGTATATTCTTTTTTATCGATCTTCGATTATCTACTACCTATGGTGTCCCAGCATTGGTATTGTAGAACCAGTTATAGGCATAGTAACCACTGGTGAGACTCTGCATGCGGATCGATATTTTATACGAGCCTTTTAATGCTGCAGGTATGTTAAAGGTATATTGCTTCGAGCCGCCAGTTCCAGAATCGATAGTGTCCACCTTGATGCCGCCAATACCCTGGGTGCCCATCGGCCCCATCGTAACCACGAAACTGTCGTTTGGAGGCAGGTTATTAGTCTCCACCTTTACGCTGGTATCGCGCACGACAGCTAAGATCTTGAAGCTCGGGAAACCAGCGTATCCAGGTGGTGGAGTGGGGGTCGTACTGGTTGAAGGAGGTTGGGTCGCCCCACCGGTTGTATTGTTATAAAACCAGTTGTAGGCATAATTTCCACTGGTCGGGCTCTCAATGCGGATTGAAATCTTATAGGAACCATACAGGGATGAGGGTATATCGAAGGTATATGTTTTAGTACCACCTGTTCCAGAATCCACTGCATCAACTACAGTCCCACCAATACCCTGTGTTCCCATGGGTCCCATTGTAACTCTGAAGGTGTCATTTGGAGGCAAGTTTTTGGTCTGGATGGTGACATTCTTATCCGCCACAACACTTACGATTGAGAAAGTTGGGATGCCTGAATAACCAGGGGGTGGTGTCGTCCCAGGAGGTGGTGTCGCTGAAGGAGGCGGCGCGGTCGCGGCACCTGTTGTATTGTTGTAAAACCAATTGTATGCATAATATCCACTGGTGGGGCTCTGCAAACGGATTGATATTTGGTATGAACCATAAAGTGATGAAGGAATGTTAAATGTATAGGATTTCGACCCACCCGATCCAGAATCGACAGTTGCAACTTTAACTCCTCCGATTCCTTGAGTACCCATCGGGCCCATAGTTACATCATATTTATCATTGGGGGGTAAATTATAAGTCTGGATTGTGACGCTTTTATCCGGTACAACGCTGACAATCGAAAATGAAGGAGTTCCCGAATAAGAATTCAACGACCCTTTTGGCACTGCTTGCGCAGGTTGGACAGAAATACCAAGTCCAACCAAAAGTAAAGCTGAAATTACCACTGCTACTAAAAATTTCCGGTATATTGCCATGATGACCTCCAACTAATTAATAATTCTTGATTCTCATCCACCAAATTGTCGAATTTTAGCTCATGAGTTGCTCATTTAGTTCCAGGAATTTACCCTAAATAAATTTCACCTTATTCTCAATCAAACATTCAGTTTTCTGATGCGATTCCATACAATCCAAAAGTAGTCATAATGCAAGTTGCTCGCCCATGTGGTAGATTCTTCATTTCCACAAGATATGTCGGACATTCAATCCAATCTCTTCTATCCACATCCCATCGATAAATATTCAATTCTCCATCATCCCACAAACGTCTGGTTTGGTATTTCAAATTAAAGTATGCGTAGTTAAATCCCCATAATCTCAGGTATGGATTTCCATAATCATCATAAATTCCGAAATCAAGCCAGCGGTCATAAAACTCCAAATCATCCGCATAATAGGTATTATCAGGATCAAAACGGTTGAGGGTAGCGGTGGCATTATAGCTCGAACTTACCATGAATACTCCCGCTTTTCCAAGATATAGATCCGCTTCTTCCTGATAATTAAGAGAATAGTAAGCAGTTGAAACCCCTTCTTCTGCAAGTGCTTGGTTCGTATATCCAAGCGTAATAGCAAGTAAAATCAAAGTCGCAAATAGGTAGAGAGGAAGATTCTTCTGCTTCATTGGTTCATTCGCCTCCCAATGATCTTACTAGATTTATATTAATTATGGAGAATTTTCAATTAGAACTTACCAGATTGATAATTTTTCCCTATCCTATAAAATTATACACGTTTTCTCCGATTAATCAAGATATTGTTTATATTAATGATAATAATCTGGTGGAAACTGGTATCGCCATCTAATAAGATCATTCTCGTTGGCTGATTTTCCCCTTAGATTTTCGCATTGATTAAGATTTCACCATGCATACGACTTGGTATGCCTATGCATGGTGATCTATCTGAAGCTCGATTTCTATTCCTTATAACGATCCCAGTATGCCCGATCTTCTTCGTCTTCCTCATCAAGAAAATCAAGGGTGAATTCCGGTATCTTACGGTATTTATAGGTTTTCCAAAGTTTTGCGGTTAATTCCCGGATATCAACATTAATTCCTTGACAGACAAAATATTCGCATATCCTGCGCATGTCGCGTTCAAAGATGATGAAAGCACTCTGGTTCTCATGGGGAGAGATTGCTTGAGGAAAATCTATCAGCGTGATCTCACCTTCCCAATAGAGAATATTAAATGCAGAAAGGTCTGCATGCACCCGTTCGTTGGCAAGTAGAAGCTCTATATTGAAAATTACACGTTCAAAAAGTATTTTTGCTTCTAGTGGATCAAGTTTTACCGTGTTCAAGGTTGGTGCAGCACCCACTTCATCCCCGATAAAATCCATCAGAATCGCATTATTCCCACTTGCATAAGGTCTGGGCACATCGGCACCTGCAGAGTGCAGGATTTGCATAGTCTGAAATTCATGCTCCAACCAGGATGTATGCATAATTTCACGTCCATAATCTGATCGCTGTCGGATGGCTTTTACCATTTTATCCTTGACAATTGCATTACCAGATGTATCTAATTCCACACGACCTTCACGATAGATATGGTCTTTCCTCAAATTACGAAACCGGCGGGGTCGGTATACTTTCGCTGCAACAAAAGCTCCTTCAACTGGTGAATCCGGTGCAGCTAAACATTGGTAAACAGAGGCTTCCTTACCTCCCTTTACTAATCGGAGGACATCAGAAAACCACTGCATATCGTGAAATATTCCCAATGAATTTAATATCCACTCGCGCTCATGACGTGAAGCTTCATAAGTGAAAGAGTAGTCTCGAATTTCATCTCTTTGCTCAACCAGTGAGGCTGATTTATCATTTATTGATTTCTTTTCATTCTGAGGTCTTGCTTTCCAGGCCAGCAATGGACGAGCTTCAGGCATATTCTTTATCCTTGGTAAACCTTCTTTCTCATCGAAATCTTCGTAAAACTCCATCGTTAATTGATCCTTTAATATATAAAACCCACAGGAGATTCTCACCCTGTGGGATGGTTTCAGTAGTCCTTCTGATTATTTGAGTGAGATAATCAGATTAAATAAAAAACCACAGGGCATGGGCGCACCTGTGGTGAAGTTCCAGTGGAATAATTGACCTAGTCCAAGAAGATGTCACCAGGAGGCGCGCTTAACATCAATTTTTCAACAATGATTGATTTTTGCATTGAATTTTCAAGCCTCCTTTCTTCTCAAATTCGGTACCAACTCTGCTAGGAGTTTACCAATCTTTCCGTATCCAGTCAAGAAATAACAAACAAGAATTCAGACAAAATTATTATCCTACTGATATTCCTCCCAGGGAATACCGGTTTCCCAATAATAATCAAACATTGTTTTGAAAGTCGACACCGCGCGAGGGTCATCGGTTGCTAAATTGTATTCCGCCAAGCCTTCTTCTCCCCAAGCGCTGTAATGAAAATTCTGACTGCCAATAAATAGAACTTCATCATCTACGAGAAATGCCTTGGAATGCATCCTACCTTCAAAGAACCGTATTTCTACATACTGGCTCAAACCGCGTTCTTCTAATTCACGGGTGAATTCTTTCGCAGCAACCCGGTTTTCCATCCCATTACTATTGGTTTTCTCAACCAAGACCCTCACTTTCGTCTGATTCTGTTCAACCGAAGTGATAATCGCGTCCATGAAATCCAGCGCATTATCAAACGAACAGACTTTATCGTTGAGCAAATCGAGCATGCAGATCAATTCTAAAGAGAAATTAACCTCCCATATATCCAGTGATTCTTGTGCAGAAGTTAAAACAGTCCGGATGACATCGTCCGATTCCTTAAACTCAATATTTCTAGTAAGGGAAAAGGCATTGCTTAATTCACCTTGAGTCTCGGGAAGAAAATATTTTCTTACTTCAGGTACATGGGATGCCTGAGCTTCACTGCGGACGCAATCACGGTTCCAAAGGTACTCTGAATTTGACGACAAATCAGGACAATATAATTGCTCCGCTCCCTGCCAATAATCGTCAAAGGTGACCAACGCTTGCTGGGCGATCGGTCCGGAGATTACGATTCCCAAATCGAACAGGTCCCCGCCTTTGTTAGAAGGATGGTCAAAGGGGAAATGAAGGTAGCCATAATTAAATCCTGCACCGACTGCTATTTTTCCATCCACAACCAAGAATTTTGTATGGCTGTGGGGATAAACTCCTTCATAATTTGCGATTTCAACATTCCAGCCAATATCCGAATCAACCATTTCATCGACACCAGCATTTCTCAAATCATCAATCACATTCCAAATTTGCTCACCCCACTCCAGCTTAGATAGTTCAGGATAATTTCCCAACAGTATTCGTACGGTTAGTCCCCGTGGATAACGCGAGGGATCTTCATTAATTTGTTGGTAAAGCTTTGCTATCTCACTGGTATAGACGCTGCCTGGATTTAGGCCTTGATCATTCTCATCTGCTGCCCATTCCATAACAGAAAGAAGGACTTCATATTCGACCAAGCTCGCTATGTTAGACACAGTACTAAAACCCCCATTTTGATCTGGCGGCTGAGGGCTGTATACCGATTCAGGGTTGGGCATATATATTAAACCCAAATAACTATTCTTACAGTATGGAATGGGATCCCCCTCAGATCTGTACGAACCGTTCTCGATCACATCGATCATTACCTGCCCAATTTCACCCAGTTCATCTCCAGAACATTCATAGATCGGTTGTTGGGCTGAATTGAGTCTTTGTCCAGCATTATCACTCCAGAGGATGTTTAGGTTGCCGCTGCCCATGCCAGCGATCACTGGCAATGAATATTCATCAGTCTCAACTACAATCGCGGGTTCAGACCATCCATGGTCAGTTTGAATGCTCTCGTAAATGATATTTGCTTTCGAGACGACATTTTGATTATTCTTGATCTCATTGGAATACCATACAATGTGGAGAGCATCATTTTCTGCGAGTGACATAGTCGGTCGGCTGTTGCATGGGGGAAAATCGATCAGATCTACCAGATCCGTCTCTGGATTCTTTATGCGAACCTGGCTGTCACTATCACACCACGTGTAGTAAGTACCACCTTTTGGAAGGGTAAATACATTTGGTGTTTTCCCGCTCCCTAAAGATTGAGGGGAACTCCATTGTTGACCGATATAATCCATCTGATAAACAGTTTCTGATCCAGTTTCTAGAACGGAAAACACTGTACTGAAAGAGCCATCTTGTCCCCCGCTTAGCCTGGGTTGGAATTGGTCAAGTGCACTTGCGCTAATCTTCGGGCCATCATGGCAACCTGTAGGCGATGCCGGAGGAGCTTGATCCGATTCCCAGGTTGAATAAAACAAGATATTGTCAGGATTACTCCACACAACCATAATGGAATTATCATCAGCAACCGATATCACAGGCCAGTCATGTGTGGGACTGATATCAGCAGCATCAATTCCCTTGCAACTTGGACCAATCTGGCTTGAAAGCTCAGCGGGCTCTCCGCATATCTCTCCCTCACAACTGCGGTAAAGGATACTGGAAGAATCATCATGAAGCTCGGTCCAAACAATATGGTTTCTACTATTCTCATCTGTCGAAACCTCAGGATGGATTGCATTAAAATCCGAATTAATCGAAATCTGGAGTGGATCGCCCCATCGATTCTCACCACTATCTAACTCTGCTCGATTAGATAAAAAAATCGCTGATATTCCATCATGATCTCCCATCCATACTGCTGCTGCTCCATTCACCGATGCCGAGGCGCTATATGCAGTGCCGTCATTGGGTGCAAGCTGGCGTGAGATAACTTCATCTTTCTTCCAGTGGACACCAGTTGTGTCAATTTCTATTTGAGATGACAGTGAACCCGGGTTTATGGTGAGAAATTTGACCAGCTGCCGGTAGTTGGAAATCAAGAAGAACGCGATTAATAAAGCTGCTATGACCCCAGCCACTTTTACCCAACGAGCTGGCTCATCAGGCACATTGTCCATCCGCCAATGGGTGACCCATTCATACACCCAACCTATGAACATGCCTCCAATACCAAAGAAAACAAAAGTAAGGATGGGAAGTAAGATGATGAAATTCGGTAAAGGCTCTCCAAGAGAAGCAGGATAATATGCAGTCCGTATGCCATAACCTACCGCAGCTCCACCCAATCCAAAGCCCGCAATCGATGCCAATAAAATTCGCCATGCCTGACGCCAGCCAACCGTTGAGAAACCTAATATCAATCCAATAATAATTCCAAAAATGACACCGTAAATTCCGAAAACAAGCACTTGTCCAGTAGGATCTCGATCCAACCCGTTATTATACAAAGCAAGTATTGCTGTAAATAGAATCAAAGGGATGATCAGCAACGCTTCAGTCAAACCAGTAGCAATCGCCGTTCTCCATATATATTTCCTTCTTGCATAGATCGGATCGATGATACTTAGAACATAACCTCCAATTGCACCCCCTATCCCGGTGGTCAATCCTACCCCGAGAATTATCACCACGATTGCGGTCAATAACAAAACAAAGCTTTGCCCTTCAGGAATCAAATCCGATGGCCAATTCAACAATTCGCTGCGGATCAAAAGATATAAGGCAAAATTGCCAATAACTCCCCCAACCCCAAAACCCAATCCCGATATTAATATACTCTTCCAAAAATTTGTTTCTTTACGTTCCATTTTTCCTCATTCTTCCCAATCAATCGTCAGACTACCATTATTACCAGAACCGATTGCTGAATTTGACGTAATCATATTCCTAAATTCGCGTTATATTCATGGGATCATTGACCTTATTGGTCAATTATTATAGTGCAGTCGCTTGCATGAGTAAATGCTTATCGTTGCGTCGAATTGGCATTAGGAAATCGAATTTGTTGATAGCTAAACTATACTCCAGGTCTTTTAGAGGATATTTTAGTAATTCTGGGTCAAGGAAGAAGCGACCAGGTGTTGAATCCCTGACTCGCTGTAGATACGGTTCTGGATCTACTTCATTTCGAGATAATTTTGCTTCGAT
>JALHTN010000477.1 GCA_022865865.1 Anaerolineales bacterium | reverse complement strand
TATACGGCGCCATGCCAAGCAGGTCAACCGGGATACCAACCTGGAGCAATGAGAGTTTCTCCTGCCATGAGTCAAAGAAACCGAATATTAGTGATCCGGCGAAGGCCCCGAAGGGATTCCAATTACCGAAGATCATGGCTGCCAGACCCAGGAAACCCTTACCAGCCGTCATACCCTCGTTGAACCTTCCCGCGGCACCGATGCTCATATAAGTACCAGCCAACCCAGCGATCGCTCCGCTGATCAGCACGCTGATATAGCGGATGCGGAAGACGTTGATACCCAATGTATCGGCCGCTTTGGGATGTTCCCCAACCGATCGCACTCGCAACCCCCAACGGGTTTTATTCATCAAGACCTGGGTGACAATCAGCAGGACAAACAGGGTGTAGATGATGGGGCTGAGATTGAAGAATACCGGTCCCAATACCGGGATGCGCCACAGCCCAGGGATAGGTAAGGCAGCGATGGCTGGACCTGGCTGGTTTAATTGTGGAAAATTGTTAAGAACAGATCGTTGCAGGTAGCTGGTTAATCCCAGCGCCAGGATGATAATGCCGGCACCGCTGATGATCTGGTTCACCTTATATTTGATGGAAAGGACACCATGCAAAGCCCCAAGAACCATCCCAGCCAGGATACCCGCGATGACCCCCACAAACATGTTATGGGTAATGCTGGCAAAAACGACGGAGGTGAAGGCACCGATCAGCATCATGCCTTCGATGCCGATGTTGACCACGCCCGAACGTTCGCTGTAGATACCGCTCAAGGCTGCCAGTGCGATCGGCGTGGCGCGAACGATGCTGCTGACCAGCATACCGGTCAAGTTGAGAGATTTGCCGCGCGTGGCCCAGATGAGAAATGCCAAGATAAGCAGACCAGCAACGAGGATGACTACCCAATCCCCTTTCTTAAACCCACGAAAAACCTGCCAAAACCCTGCAACCCCAGCAAACACACCCAGGACTATCAGGCTGACGGAAGTGGGAAGCACCAGGTCTGGGGCAGCGATGGTTACCCCAGCTCGATGGCTGGTGAGCACAAAGGTCGATTCCAGGTTGGATGTGCCGTAGGCCATCAACAATATCCCAGCAGCAGCCATTAATGCGATGATGCCGATCGAAATGGCGCGCAGATCGCGAGTTGGTTTCTCAATTACTGTAGCTTGCATGCTCACCTCCTTCGGTATACATTATGAACCCCATCCGCGGGATAGGACGGTCTCTTCCTCTTCCTTGGGTGGTTTCAAGCGGTACAAACTGCGGATGATGGCTGGTGCAGCGATGAAGATGATCACCATGCCTTGAATGATACGGATGATCTCAACTGGCGTGCCCGCTATAGACTGCATGCGTGAGGCTCCACCGCGCATGAAGCCGAACAGCAGCGAGGATAAAACCACGCCTAAGGGGTGGCTGTTGCCCAGCAGAGCCAGGGCGATCGAGTCGAATCCATAACCAGTGGAGAAAGCCCGCACCAGCTGGTGATCGACGGCCAGGATTTGGACGGTCCCAGCCATTCCGCCTAGAGCACCGCTGAGGGTCATGGTCAGTACGATAATAAAAGTAATGCGAATACCAGCGTATCGGGCGGCATTGGGATTTGAGCCAGTCATGCGGATCTCCATGCCGCGCGGTGTCTTCCACAAGAACCAATAAACCAGCACTGCGGCGCCCAAAGCGATGAAGAAACCCCAGTGCAGACGTACCGGTTGTGGTAAAAGAGTAGGTAGGTAAGCAGAAGGTTTGATCAGGGGAGTGATCGGCAGCCCATCTCCTCGAGCCATCGGACCGGTCAGCAGGTAATCCGTCAGGCGGAAGGCGATGTAGTTCATCATGATGGTGTTGATCACCTCATGGGCGCCGGTACGAGCTTTGAGATATCCCGGGATAGCACCCCATATTCCACCGGCAGTCAATCCAGCCAGAATCGCGAGCGGTAGGTGGATGATCATCGGAAATCCATTGAGTGAATAACCGACAAAAGCAGAGGCCAGACCGCCAACGAACAATTGACCTTCAACGCCGATGTTGAATAAGCCGCCCCGAAAACCAAGCGCCACAGCCAGCCCGGCAAATATGTATGGCGTAGTGATCACCAGGCTCTCGCTGAAAGGTCGCAGCGCAGCATATAATAGCTTGGTATCACCAGTAGAGGACCAGATTTGGAAACCTTCGAGGATCAACTTTGGATTACCAAATGCACCCTCGAAAAGCGCAAGATAAGCTTCCCCAACTGTCTGCCAGGTGATCTTGAGCGCTTCCATAGGTTCCTGAAAGATATTCGCCCAGGCTGCCAAGACCTCGGGTGATGAAAAAGCGATGATGAATCCCCCGATCACAAAGGCGGTGAAAACGGCCAGAAGTGGAACCACTAAAGCTGAGAAGGTCCCTTTCCTGACGAATATCCTCTGGAGAAGGGGTCGCTCGTCTTCCTCATGAGGCTGCTCTGAAATTTCGGGTGTTTTAAGTTCTTCCTGTTCTTCGCTCAAGTTGACCTCCAATCTTGGATAGAGATTCGGTCAGTAGTTTTGTTCTTTTTCTTTCGCTAAGCTGGAGTGTTTTCTTGAATACCTGCCATTAGCAAACCTAACTTCTCGCGGGTAGCCTCTTCAGCGGGAAGGATGGCAATGAATTTTCCGGCGAACATGACCGCGATGCGGTCGGAAAGGCTCATGATTTCATCCAGCTCAGGTGAGACTAACAGCACCGCGCAACCATCATTTCGTTTCTTCATCATCTGGGCGTGAATGTATTCAATACAGCCGACATCCAGACCGCGCGTGGGTTGGGAAGCGATCAATAGTTTGATGGGACGCGAGAATTCACGCGCCACGATCACTTTCTGCTGGTTGCCGCCGGAAAGGTTGGAGACCGGCACAAATATGCTGGGTGTGCGCACATCGAATGCCTCCACGCGCTCCGCGGCAGCCTTGTCAATCTCATCTTGTTGTAAACTCAATCCTTTCGAATATGGGGGTAGGTAATAGGTGTTGAGAACAAGATTATCGGCTACCGAAAAGGAAAGCACCAGGCCATCTCGTTGCCGGTCTTCTGGGACGTGGGCTGAGCCAATCTCGGTGACCTCCCGCGGAGAAAAACTGGTTGTATCGGTGCCATTGATTCGGATCTGACCGCTATCAACCTGGCGCAAACCGGTGAGCGCTTCGACCAGCTGGGTTTGACCATTTCCTTGAACACCGGCGATACCCAGGATTTCCCCGGCTTTAACTTCAAATGAGACATCATCCACTGCCAGCAGCTGCCGGTCATCATAGACATTTAAATTATCGACGTCCAGAACCACATCACCAAAATCAGGGGGTGATTTGTCCACCTCTAATAAAACTTCTCGACCGACCATCATATTCGCCAGCGATGCAGTGCTGGCTTCAGCGGGCGTGGTGCTACCAACTATCGCGCCGTGGCGCAGCACCATGATCCGGTCGGCGATCTCCAGCACCTCGTTGAGTTTGTGGGTGATGAAGATCAGCGATTTGCCCTGGTCAACCAATGAGTGGATGACTTTAAAGAGCTCGTCCACTTCCTGGGGTGTCAGTACCGCGGTCGGCTCGTCAAAAATCAGGATTTCCGCCTGGCGGTATAAGACCTTGATGATCTCGACCCGTTGTTGAGCACCCACAGACAGGTCTTCAACCAGCACTTGTGGATCGACATCCAGGCTAAATTGAGAGGAAATCTCCTCGATGCGTTGGGAAGCACTCTTGCGGTCTAGGAATACGCCGTTCTTGATCGGTTCCACCCCCAACATCACATTCTCCGTCACGGTGAAGACTGGCACCAGCATGAAGTGCTGATGGACCATACCGATGCCCTTGTCGATGGCATCGTGGGGGCCCTGGATGTTTACTTTTTCGCCGCGCACCAGGATCTCGCCCTCATCAGGCGTATAAAGACCATACAGGACATTCATTAATGTGGTTTTCCCAGCCCCATTTTCCCCCAGCAAGGCCAAGATTTCACCTTCGTTTAACTCTAGATCGATGCTGTCATTGGCCAAAACGCCTGGGAATCGTTTGGTGATCCCGCGCAGCTCCAGCAGTGGAGGCATAAGCGTCTCCTTGAGTGTGTCTTAAGAAGGTCTTTTATTCTGAATTACTACAAACTTGACACCAGGCGGTGACCATTACATGCTTTGTCACCGCCTGGATACTTTACTCTAGCTATCTATAAATTGATCCATCCGATGGATGGATTCTCGGCTCTAATATAAACCACCGGGGCAGCTGCCTGGGTAAGAAATGCAGCCCGTGTCCGTGATCTCGCCGGAGAGGATGGCCTCTGACAGTGCCTCGACTTCTGCTTTGAGATCATCGGGAACAGCGCTGTCTAAATCATGGTAGGGAGCAATACCCACACCGCTGTTTTCTAAATCACCAACATAGACGCCGCAGCCCTGGAAATCTCCAGCCATCGTCTCTTCGATGATTGCGAATACTGCCTGGTCCATAACCTTCATCACGCTGGTCAGGATCACATCCTGGACGCCCGATAACGATTCATAGCCATCGGTATCAACCCAGATGCCGTAGCCGCCACGCTCGCGAGCGACGTCGAATCCGGGGGCGCCAATCAAGCCGCCGACCCCCATGAAGATATCTGCGCCCTCATCGAAGAGGGATTCGGCGGATTCTTTA
>JALHTN010000061.1 GCA_022865865.1 Anaerolineales bacterium | reverse complement strand
CGAATATACAACCCTACGCACAGCTTCCTATGAAGCGATCGATGATCTGACCACCGTTTGGACCGGTATCCCAGGGTTCAGGGATGCTTCGTATGCCATCAACTTTTTTACGCCGGCACCGGAACATGTCTGGGGACAGTTCACCGCAGCTGATCTGCTGGAAGCGGAAGAATCCTCGCGCTTGCCAGTTGGTTGGGGTCCATATATCATTGACGAGTGGGTACAGGGCGATCTGATAAGTATGCATAAGAATCCCATTTACTTCCGCGCCGCTGAAGGGTTGCCTCACTTCGAGAACGTTGTCTTCCGCTTCGTGGGAGGCAGTGGCAACGCCAATATCGCCGCCCTGCTGGCCGGGGAATGCGACATCATCGACCAGACCTCTGGCCTCGGCGACCAAAGCGAACTGCTGCTGGAGCTCAACAACAGCGCTGAACTCAATGCCAGCTTCGTGCCGGGCACAATTTGGGAACACCTGGATTTTGGTATTCAGCCTCCAGAATACGATGACGGGTACCAGTTAGGAGTCGATCGCCCCGATTTCTTCAGCGATGTGCGCACGCGCCAAGCTTTCCTGATGTGCATGGACCGCCAATCGCTGGTCGACACCATTTATTTCGGGCAGTCGATCGTCCTGGATTCCTACATCCCCCCCAATCACCCCTTATACAATCCCGATGTCGCACATTATGACTTCGACTCTGCCGCAGGCAGCGCCTTGCTGGAAGAAGTTGGGTGGGTAGATGATGATAATGACCCGTTCACCCCCCGCATCGCCCAGGGTGTGAACAATGTGATCGACGGCACCAAGTTAGAACTTACTTACGAGACGACCGGCGGGTCCTTGCGCGAGCAGGTATCCGCAATCCTGCAGCAATCCCTGGCAGAATGCGGCATCCAAGCCAATATCGAATTTGACGCTTCCTCCGGATTTTGGGATCGAATCTTCACCCGCGATTTCACAATGGGTGAATTTGCCTGGATAGCTGCTGTGGAACCCCCTTGTTTCGTTTACTTATCAAGCCAGGTGGGTGGTCCAGCGGATGAAAATTGGATCTCGATCCAGGATGGTAAGGAGCGCACCATTACCGCTCCCGATGGCCAGAATACCGTCGGATTCGCAAATGAGCAATACGATTTGGTTTGTAATCAAGCGCTTAACTCTCTACCTGGTCAACCCGAGTACGAGCAAGCTCACCAGGAAGCCCAGCTCATCTTTGCTGAGCAGCTGCCTGTAGCACCGCTCTTCTTACGAACTCAGCTGGCTGCAACACGACCAGACATGTGCAATTTCATCATGGACCCAACTGCCAACAGCGAGTTCTGGAATATTGAGGCATTTAATTTCGGGGAGGGTTGCGGAGGGTAAATCGCAATCCAATCGCCTTTGTTGGAACCTTCTTTTAGAACCCGGTTGGGGACATGTGGTCCCCAACCGGGTATCTGCAGGCCTGCCTGTCACAGAAGGCACTCATCAAACAGCGGGAAAAATGGCTGTATTCTTCTTAATAAGGGTTTTGTGTCAGATCACGAACTGACCATCGCGATAGACCACTTCACCGTCCACCAGGATCTCTGAATCCTGGCGTAAATCGCAGATCATGTCCCAATGGATGTCGCTCTTGTTCTGGCTGCCGGTCTCCGGATAGCCCGCGCCCAGCGCCATGTGGAAGGTGCCTCCGATCTTCTCATCGAAGAGGATGCTCTTGGTGAAGCGGTCGATCTCGAAGTTGGTGCCGATCGCAAACTCACCGATATATCGCGCCCCCGGATCGGTATCCAGCATCTTCAACAGGAAAGTCTCATTTTCGGCCGCACTGGCCTGCACCACCTTGCCAGATTCAAATTTCAGCTCGATCCCATCCACGATGCGTCCCTGGTACATGGCTGGATAGGTATAGCGCACCCACCCATTGGCTGATGCCTCCACCGGTCCGGTGTAGATCTCACCGTCCGGCATGTTGTTCTCTCCGCAGGCGTTCTTGAAGGTGCGCCCCTTGATGGACAGCGACAGGTCGACATGCGGTCCACGCAGCTCCACCCGGTCGTGACCCTGGATCTGGTCGATGATGCGCTGCTGCTTGGATTTGATCCCTTGCCAATGCGCCACCGGATCGGGCGTGCCGTCATCCGCATGCAAGGCGCGGTAAACGAAATCCTGGTATTCACCGAAACCCATGCCTGCCTCCATGGCGTAGGCATTGGTTGGGTAAAGCGTGCTCACCCAGCGCAGGGACCTATCCGCGCCGCGCACCAATTGAGCCTGGATCAAAGAAAAGATGGCCTTCTGCCGTCGTGCCTGGCGGTCGGGGTTAACTGCTGCCAGTGCGCGGGTATTTTCATCTGCCCGGATTTTGATCAGCACATCAAATTCCTCGAAAGCCATTTTATGAAAAAGCGGAACGAAATCCAGCTGATCATCACCCGCATGGTTAAAATACAGCTCATCTTGACCCGGGATATCCAGCAAGATGTGCGGGTGACCACCACGCTGCAGTACCAATCCGTACAGGGCCTGTACCAGCGGAACTGCAGCGGTAGAAGTTGTGATCGCAACCCGGTCACCTTTCTGAACCTGCGTGGAATGGTCAACCAGGATTTGAGCGAATTTTTGTAAACGTGCATCCGTCAAAATTAGCTCCTCAATATCGTAATCTGTGAAAATCTGAGCAATTATATCATTCAGGTGAGATCGCTAAATAGTACGGTGGTTTTTGTGGATAGAATCCTGAATAGAATGATCCTCGAGTAATTTCCGAAACTTGGGGTATACTGATTGGGAATATTTTAAGGTTCGTACCATCCCTAATTTTGTGAATCACCAAGTTATGAAACAAATCCTTCAAAATTTACGCAGCGGGGAAACCCAGGTTGTGGAAGTACCCGTTCCCAAGGCACAGCCGGGTATGGCGCTGGTTAAAACAGCTGTCTCTTTGGTCTCTGCTGGGACGGAACGCATGCTTGTGGATTTTGCCAGCAAATCACTGCTCGGTAAAGCTCGTTCGCGACCGGATTTAGCCCGGCAGGTGATCGATAAAGCCCGCCGGGAGGGGCTCCTCACTACAGCCGAGGCAGCCTTCAATCGTCTTGACCAGCCTCTTGCGCTTGGCTACTCTTCTTCCGGAACAATCATTGGTTTAGGAAGTGGAATGCAGGGTTTTAGGGTTGGTCAGCGAGTGGCCTGCGCTGGTGGGGGATATGCGGTGCACGCCGAATACGCGCTAGTACCAAAGAATTTGTTGGCACAACTGCCCGAAGAAATCGATTTCGAATCAGCCGCTTTTACAACAGTGGGAGCGATTGCGCTGCACGCATTTCGTCTTTCAGAAGCCAGCGTCGGTGAGCAAGTCACGGTCATTGGATTAGGACTGCTGGGATTGCTCAGTACCGCCATCGCCCATGCCGCCGGATGCCGGGTGCTGGGGATCGATCTGGACCCCAATCGAGTTGATCTGGCGATCCAGATGGGCGCTGATGCGGCTGTTCTCCGGGACGAGGCGCTGCCTGCTGTTCAAACCCTATCCCACGGCCGCGGTAGTGACGTGATCTTGATCTGCGCTGACACGGATTCAACGGACCCGGTGGAATTGGCAGGTGCAGTCGCCCGGGACAGGGCGCGCGTAGTTGCCGCAGGGGCAGTCGGTCTGGAACTTCCCCGCAAGGTCTATTATGAAAAGGAACTT
>JALHTN010000060.1 GCA_022865865.1 Anaerolineales bacterium | reverse complement strand
GTCTTCGGGATATTCTGGGGCTGCGTGATCATTATTAGTGGCATGATAAATAACTCCGGCATGGAAATTGTCGTCGATCTCTATGGTAAAGATCCGGCTCAAGCTGCGACGGTCTGGTTGGCGATTGACTCTGTAATTGAAGGATTAGCAGGCAGTAATGAGATTATAGGCGGCATATGGATTCTCCTGCTAAGTTGGGCAGCTTTACGGGCAGGAGAGCTTCCCAGGATACTGAACTACCTGGGCGTGGCGGTAGGTGTGGCGGGCATCATCTCGGTTGTCCCAGCTCTCGCTGAGATATTTATTTACATTTTTGCGTTGGGTCAGATCGTATGGTTCATATGGCTGGGGATCGTCATGCTGCGCAGCAGCACAAGTGCGACGGCGACGAGTGCGGCGGCGTAAGAACCGGACGTGTTCGTGCCGCGCTACAGAATGACAACCTTTTCGACTTCAAAACCCAACGGCGAGTAGGAGTATTGGAGAGGGCGGCTCACACCTGACCCAATACTCCGATTTGGTCCAACTCAGGCCCAAGATTTTGAAAACTTAAAGGTGTAGGTCTTGCTTTTCTTGAGGAACACAAAAATCGTGTCAACCTGACAGACACCTTACTCAGTTAGGTGTCTGTATTGATTTTATCCTTATATGAATCTATAATTTTTAACCAAGGAGATTAAGGATTACGATTTTGGCTTATCAACTTGTTAGGTTTTACAATCTTGCAGGATGTATTGTCGTAAAATATTCTGAAAATCACCGAATAAAAGCAATCTTGGAGGAATACTTATGAAAGCGATTGTATACACAGAATACGGACCACCGGATGTACTTCAACTCAAAGAGGTGGAAAAACCTACTCCCAAGGATGATGAAGTACTGATACGAATTTACGCTACGTCGGTGAATTTCGGAGATATCACGGCCCGAAATTTCGGGAAAATCTCACATCGTGATTTCTTCATGCCCTTGCCTTTTTACTTAATTGGAGGACTCCAGTTTGGTTTCAGTAAACCAAAAAACACAATCCTGGGAAATGAGTTATCTGGGGAAATTGAATCGGTAGGGAAAGATGTAAGGTCCTTCAAGTCTGGCGACCAGGTCTTTGGATATCCCAGCCAAGGTATGCGTTCCTATGCCGAGTATCGATGTATGCCTGAAGACGGGTTTGTGGGATTGAAACCGGTCAATATGACCTATGAGGATGCTGCCGTAGTTCCCTATGGGGCACTCATGGCGCTGGATTTGTTGCGAAAGGTAGACATCCAGAGCGGGCAGAAAGTCCTCATCAATGGTGCTAGTGGAGGGATAGGTTCGGCTGTGGTGCAGCTTGCCAAGCACTATGGAGCGGAAGTGACGGGGGTTTGCGGCACTCCGAGACTTGGATTCGTGGAGTCCCTTGGAGCGGACAAGGTCATTGATTACACCAAAGAGGATTTCACCCAAAACGGTGAAACCTACGATCTGATCGTTGACGTATTGGGAAAGAGTTCATTCTCACAAAGCAAAGATTCTCTGAAGGAAGCGGGTAAATATGTCATGACCAGCTTCAAGATGAGAGACTTTGTTGACATGTTGCGAACTTCATTTGGCGGCGGCAAGAAAGCAATATGCGCGATTCTGGTCGCAAAACCTGAAGATCTGGTTCTCACTAAAGAGCTTGTTGAAGCGGGAAAGCTGAAAGCTGTTATCGATAAGAGCTTTCCGCTCGAACAGACTGCAGATGCCCATCGATACGTGGAATCAGGACAAAAAAAGGGAAATGTAGTCATCGCTGTGGAACATAGTAGCAAAACCTAACAAAGGGTTGCTGCGCCGGTTCTATTGCCTGTGATTGCCGTTGAATTCGGTAAATTATGTCGCCTGCGGCTCAGAAGAAACCAAAACAACTTTCACCGATGTTGCTAGCATCGATCATGAATTTCAATAGCGAATGAGGAGCAGAAAAATGAACTCAAACAAAAAGACCGGGTGGGATGCTTCCTATTTTCAAACTTCAGGCGCTTTGTTACTGGCTGCAAAAGAATGGACCAGTATCGTGGAAAACTTTCCATATGGCCTGGGTGCATTAATTTTAAATATTTTTTTGTATCAATCAGAACTCATCCCTCGATGGTTATCAGTCTGGGGTCTTATTGGTGCCACATTGTTATTGGCAATGGGCTTGTTGCGTCTCTTCGGCCATCCCGTGATCTATTTAGCTATTCCATTAATATTGAATGAATTGGTTCTAGCAGTATGGCTAATAGTTATTGGAGTCAATTCATCTGCAATTGCTTTCTCAATTGTGGGGGTTTTATTTATCACTGCGCTGGTTTCGTCTTTCCTAAGTGGTAATTTTTCGGGATCTATTGATGAACCAGATTATCTAACCTCTGTTTCTGCGAATGAAAACAAGGTGTTGATTGGAGTGTTCTTTCAAATAATTTTAACCGCTTCAGTTGTTGCCATTCCAATTATTATGTTTCCAATCTTAAGCGAGCATAATGAAAGTTTAGCTCTTGGGTACGTTGTTGCCAGGATCTTTGAGGGCATTTTCGATGCTGTTATGGCAATCAGCGTGCTGCTGCTATTGACATTAAGTCGGGAATATGTAAAAGCAGGAACTCCGACTGCAAAAACAGATATAGACGAGATAAATGAGCACGTCTACACATAAGGAAAGAAAAGTAACTGCCTTAGCCAAAATGCATGCAAAAGACCTTAATCTAGGTGGAAAATAACAATATCGTTCAACAATGAGAGTAAAAATGGATTCAAACAGAAAGACCGCAATAATTGTGGGAGTATTATTTATCACTGCGCTGGTATCGTCAATGCTAAGTGGTTATTTTTCAGGATCTATAGATGATCCCGAATATCTAACCGCTGTTTCTGCAAATGAAATCAAAGTGTTGCTAGGAGTGCTCTTTCAGTTAATCTTAACCGCTTCAGTTGTTGCCATTCCGATTATGATGTTTCCAATCTTGAAAAAATATAATGAAAGATTAGCTCTTGGGTACGTTGTTGCCAGGATCTTTGAGGGCTTTTTCGATATTGTTATAGCAATGAGCGTGCTGCTGCTATTGACATTAAGTCGGGAATTTGTAAAGGCAGGAGCTCCGGTTGCTTCCTATTTTCAAACTTCACGCGCTTTATTATTCGCAGTACAGGATTGGAGCAGTGTTGTGGAAAACTTTCCTTATTGCCTGGGTGCTCTGATATTTTATTATTTGTTGTATCGATCAAAACTCATTCCTCGATGGTTATCAGTTTGGGGTTTTCTTGGAGCCGCATTGTTTTTAGC
>JALHTN010000476.1 GCA_022865865.1 Anaerolineales bacterium | reverse complement strand
TATTGGCGCTGGCCTGGCAGCCTGTGAATTGATCCCCTGGATCACCAGCTTTTCCTCGTTCTTGCTGTGCAATGCCTACGATCAAATTCGCCTTTCGGTAGCAATGTCAAATATTAACGCCAAGATTCTAGGCAGCCACGGCGGAATTACTCTGGGCAAAGATGGGCCGACACAAATGGGTATTGAAGACCTGGCCTTGATGGGAGGACTACCCACAATGGTCATCCTGGTACCCAGCGATCCTGCCTGCATGCACGCGGCAGTCAAAGCTGCTACTGAGCATATTGGACCGGTTTTCTTAAGGTCAAGCCGGGTGCCAATGCCCAAAATTTACCCGGCAGAAAACCCACCCTTTGAGATCGGCAAAGCGAACATCGTTCGCCAGGGAGACGATCTAAGCATCATCGCCTGCGGATTGATGGTCGGGATGGCTTTGGATGCCGCCGCCGATCTGATGGAAGATGGAATCCAGGCACGAGTTCTGGACCTTCACACCATACGCCCCATGGACAGAGAGGCGATCAGCGCCGCAGCCCGCGAGACAGGCGCCATCGTGACGGCAGAAGAACACCTGCTGCATGGCGGTATGGGCAGCAATGTAGCCCGGCTGGTGGCTGAGACCCACCCAGTTCCCATGCGCTTTGTTGGCCTGGCAGATGTCTACGCCGAATCAGCAGACCCTGATGACCTGCTGGTTAAATACCATTTGACATCCGCAGATATCGCCGCGGCTGCCCGTGATGTTTATCAAACCAAAAGTGGATAACCAGGAGTAACTGATGATCCAGAAAGATCTTGCCAAGCTAGATGCAGATGGAAAACCGATCCGGGTTGGGGTGAGTGGGGCGGGATGGATCGGCAGTGGATTTGTCGCCCAGGTAGCACACGTCAAGGGAATGCAGGTGAATGTCCTGGCTGACCCGGATGTCGGAGCAGCGAGACAAGCTTTCCAGGCGATTGGCCTGGCACTGGAAGACCTGGTTGAGACAGACAACCCGGGAAAAGCAGAAGACGCACTGCGGGACGGAAAAACTGTGGTTACAGCCTCATATTCACTGGCAGCCCAACTCGATTCAGTCGATATTGTCGCCGATGTCACCCCCTATCCCGCCTCTGGTGCTGAGACTGCTTACGCTTGTATTCAAAATGGTAAGGATATTGTCCTGGTAAATATCGAAGCCGATGTGACGGTGGGCAGGATCCTTCACAAACTCGCCCGTGAAGCCGGTATCCTGTACACCGTTTCATCCGGAGACGAACCAGGCTGCTTGATGGAACTGTGGGACTTCGTGACTACGCTGGGATACGAGCCAGTGGTGATTGGTAAAGGCAAGAACAACCCGCTCAATCCAGCCGCAAACCCAGACCTGGTGGCCGAATCTGCCCGGAAATCCGCTAAAGATCCTTACCAGGTCGCATCGTACGTTGACGGCACCAAAACCATGTTTGAAATGACCTGCGCCGCCAACGCGACCGGCTGTCGTCCCATGCAGCGCGGCATGAAAGGTCCCCAGGCTACGCTGGAAAATGTCTCCAAGATTTTCGCTCTTGAGGCGGATGGCGGCATTACCACCCAAGCCAGGTCTGTGGATTTCGTGCAAGGCAGCGCCATGGCTGGTGGTGTATTCATCACCGTAAGAATTGAAGACCAGCGCATCTGT
This sequence comes from Anaerolineales bacterium, assembly GCA_022865865.1. Next base: position 1,265 of record JALHTN010000476.1, on the reverse strand, counting down.
GATGACCTGGAATATCTCAAGGTCGGTAAGGGAAATTACTACACCTTTTTCCGTCCATATCACCTGTGGTTCCTTGAAGCGCCAATATCGGTAGCGCGGGCGTATTTATACCGGCAGACCACCTTAGTACCTCTCGACCAACCTGTAGCAGATGTAATCACGGTTGCCAAACGAGATTTAATTCCAGGTGAGCGCCTGGACGATTTCGGCGGGTACACCTTCTACGGCCTGATCGATAACGCCGAGACAACCAGGGAGCTGAATGTGCTGCCGGTCGGACTGGCACCCGGTGCAGAGGTTAAAAAACCAATCCCAGCCGGACAATTCCTAACCTGGGAAGATGTTGCTCTTGATGAAAGCAGCCTGGTAGTCCAGCTCCGGCGGAAGCAAGATCAGCTGGTTATTTAATGAATTAACTTGTCTCATTTTTTCTATTAGGAGGTTGTTATGCGCATCGGTGTATTTACAGTCCTGTTCCAAGATCTCACTTTTGAAGCGGCGCTGGACAAAGCGCTGGCAGCTGGCGTGACTGCAGTCGAGATCGGTTCTGGGGGTTATCCTGGCAGCCACCACTGCCCAGTCGATGAACTATTAGAGAGTGAAGGTAAAAGGATGCAGTATATGGAATCCATTCACTCCCGCGGGCTGGTGCTCAGTGCGCTGAGCTGCCATTATGAACCACTGCACCCCGATCAAGCAATCGCCAAGGATGCGGATGACATCTTCCGCAAATCCATCCGCCTGGCACAAATGCTTGAAGTCCCCGTGGTAAACGTGCTCTCTGGCTTACCGGCTGGATCCGCCACGGATACCCAGCCCAATTGGGTCACCTGCCCCTGGCCAAACCACTTCCCCGAGATCCTGGACTACCAGTGGAACCAGGTAGGCATCCCTTACTGGCGAAATGCGGCGGAATTTGCTGAGCAGCACGGGGTCAAAATCGCGGTCGAGATGCATCCTGGCATGCTGGTATACAACGTTGAGTCCATGCTCCGCTTGCGCGAAGCGTGTGGTCCAGCTGTGGGATGCAATTTCGATCCCAGCCACCTTTTCTGGAACGGCGTCGATCCAGTGGCTGCAATCCGCAAACTCGGGAATGCCATCGTCCATGTGCATGGAAAAGATGTTTATGTCGATCCGTATAATGTGCTGGTGAATGGGGTAAATGACGGCAAACCCTATAGCCAGATACCTGAACGCGCCTGGACCTTCCGCAGCATCGGATACGGTCACGATGCCAAAACCTGGAAGGATATCATCAGCGC
>JALHTN010000475.1 GCA_022865865.1 Anaerolineales bacterium | reverse complement strand
GATCGTATTCAGTATCCGGCTTCCCCTGCATTGATAAATTGATCAGTCTCTCTTCGGGAGGCATCTGGCGCAAAGCCCATAACACAGACGCGCTATCTTTGGGCTCCGGGAGGGTATGGATCCAAGTCAATGGTACATACACGAGTTTTAGAGAATCCTCCAGCACACCCCTTTCTTTTGATGGGACACGAGAACGAACTCCTGCAGCCCAAGATGGACGCAGCCCAAAGGCCTCCGGATTATGGAGAACCTCAAGGCTCATCATCAAATCGTAGGCTGTCCCCAGCTCCCAGGTCATATTTGGGCTCTTTTGGTCAATTTTTTGCTCGGTGATTGGATCCATGACTTATTAACACCCCTCTGCTTTGATTTCTAATGTGCCTTCATGGGCCTGTCCTCCTTGAACAAGTGCTTGGAATTCCTCTGGCCTGATCCTTTGACCAAGGCTGAGCAATAAATCGCTCATGTACAGTAGAAACCGTTTACGCAGATTTGGATTCTTCTGGGAGGCTTTGCTTAACTCCCCTTGAAGATGGTTGATCTCGACTTGTTTGCGATGGATTTGATGGATGTATTGATTATAATCCTGGTTCATAACATCCTCCTAAACCTATACATCTGAAGCCATACTAGACAGCGATCGATTAGACGTTCATCTACGTTAGATATATATCTAACGTAGATGAACGTCTAATATGTGTTGCTTGTCAAGCGCTTACACACAAGATTAATAGTCCCCACTGGTTGTTCTTCCGGGGTACCCTCGAGATTACATTATGTGGATAACTTGTCGAAAACTGTGGATAACCTACATAAATTGGGGAAAAGTCGACCGTATGTTCGAAAAACCACCCCGCCTCGAACCCCCAAATATGGGGGCTCTCACTCTTTGCCATCCATATATAGAAAGAGTGCTTTGGGATTGGCTGTTTCACTGTTTTTGTGCAAATTTATCCACAATCGTGCTGTGGACGAATCCTCATCAAAAAAGTTCCTTTTTTTCAGCAATTGCCTCTCAAAACACAAGCGAATATAATCCGCCAATCCTTTTTCAAACACTTATCCACTTATCCCCAGGCTCTACTACTACTACTAAAATATACTTAATACTTATATTAGATAACTATATGTATCTCTTTTTCTTCCCGAATAACCTTATTTACAATTCCTGTTTCTCTATCTGAAGGGATTAAAATCACCGCATTTGGAAATACTCATCTAACAGCGGGCTGATATCCTCCTGGCTGTACTTCCCCAATAAAGTAAAGAAATCATTTGCAATTGCTATCTGCTGATCGAACTCACGGGAATAAGCTTCAAGAAAATCAAAAAAAGATTCATCGCCGATTATATTTCTCAGATCTTCCAGGAATAAAGCCCCATTCAAATACACAGCATCGCGGTACGCACGGTAGCCTTGCGGATTATAGATGCTGCCATCAACCCAGCCCCGAGGATTGTAATAATTAATGCGATATGTCCACCACCAATCCAATCCCTGGGGATGGATTTTTTCATAGTAAAGCCTTTCGCTGTAGGTTGATAGGGATTCATCCAGCCAGGGTTCCAAAGCCTGGTCATTACCAATCGAACTATACCACCATTGATGGGCTGTTTCGTGAGCTGCAATCGCAGTCAGGTAATCGTCGGGTTCACCTGAGTAAAGATTGTAAAATCCCTTGCTGAGGAAATAAAGACCATCATATTCCATTCCATCCAAGAAATCAGCTTCAACTACAGTTAGTGTCTGGTGAGAGTAGGGTCCAAATAAATCATTGTAAACGGCCAGAGATTCAGATGTTGTTTGTAAGACTGCTTCGCCGGCTTTGGAATCAAGGGGGAAATAATACGACATCACCACAACAGAATCAACCGTTGAAGTGGATAATACATATTGGTCGCTGATTGACCACGAGAAGTTGCGCGCTCCTTCAAAATGATACCGCCACCAATCATCATCCAATACTCCCGGAGCACAAGCCGCGATAAGCAGGTCTGGATTTGAATCACTTAGCTGGATATTGACATCAAAGTCAGACATTTCGTATACAAGATGTTCCCCGAAAGCACCGGGCTTGTGAGCTACCCATCCTTGTCCAGGTTTGTAAGGAGGGATGAAGGGGTACCAGTCCACTAAATTAGTCTGGCGGATTGAATACCCGAAGGGTACTGGCCGCCCGTAATAGGAAGGGCCTGGCGATGGTAGGTTTAGTTCGTAAGATATTGATAATCCTGTTTTGTCGCCTGGTTGTAATGCTTCGTTCATTGGGATGCGTATAAGGCCAAGTTCACGTGTGTAATCTAAGATAGGTTGACCATCCTGCCAGGTAAGTTCGATTAAAATAAAAGCACCTGGATACCGTGCCGGTTCAACGATTAACAATAAATCTGAGATCGGTTCGCTGGAGCGGTTGGTGTACCTGATTTGCTCATCGACCACGAGGTGGTGTTGGGCATAATTCAAGGTTGCTTCAAGTTTGTAATGGGTCAGTTGCTCTGGGGTATCTTCGGGAGTCTGTGATGGGACTTGAGGGGTATTGGGAGCCTGGAGGGTTGGGAGTGTATGGGGCGTATGGGTCGCGATTTGTTCCGCTGGAGGGCTGGTCTTTGTTGTGGTATCTTGTTGGGTCGAAATACTGGTTGGCGTTTGGTTGGCGCAGGCAGATAAGATGAAAATCAGCAGGGGCAGGGATAAGAAATCTATATGTGATCTCATTGCATTTTGCCGGCGCAGATTTCAGCCGTTTTCATTTAGCGATGAACAAAATACCT
>JALHTN010000474.1 GCA_022865865.1 Anaerolineales bacterium | reverse complement strand
TGGTGGGTAATTTCCCCCAGCAAATTGAATTAAAGTTTACCCAAATTACAGAATAGATTGTCCATTTTCCCCCACACACCCATTTTCTGATTAGATTCAGTTACCAATGACCTGATAGAAACAAATACCAGGTTCTCGACTTCTAATTAAGGTCTACCGAAAAACCTCAATTTGATGTTCTAGGCTTCAATGATACCTTTCCGGATAGCATATTTCACCAACTCAGCCCGCGAGTGCAGACTTAATTTGCCCATAATGTTCTCACGATGCCGGGCTACCGTCTTGGGGCTGATACTGAGCTGCTCAGCGATCTCCGTGTTGCTGGCACCATCCGCCAATAAAGTCAACACCTCGTATTCTCGGGGGGTCAATCCATCCAATGTGGCTTGTTTATTGGGTTGTTGCGATTGAGTCAAATAATCACTGACCAGCAGCTTGGCTAATGTCGGATAGAGATATACCTCTCCCTGCGCAGTGACCCGGATGGCAGTAATCAACTCCTCGGGTGCAGCTCGTTTTGGCACATATCCGGATGCTCCCGCATCAAGCATTTTAAAAAAATATTCCTCATCCTCGTGGATGGTTAGTGCTACCACCGCTGTATCGGGTGCCAGCTGCTTGATACTGCGGGTGGCATCAATTCCAGACATATCCGGGAGGCCAATATCCATTAATACTACCTCCGGTTTGAGCAGGGATATTTTATTGAGCGCTTCACTCGCGTTTTCTGCCTCACCGACAATCTCCATATCACTCTCACCTTCCAACAACATGCGCAAACCTGTGCGCACTACTGCATGGTCATCAACGAGCAACAGGCGAATTTTCATCATCAATTTCCTCTACTGGAATACCGTATGGGATATACACATTTACCCGCGTCCCCGAACCCGGGTAAGAATTAATCTCAAATGTCCCTCCCAATAAACTCGCTCTCTCCTGCATGCCGATTAATCCCCACGAAGGTCTAGCTGTGGATTGCATGGTTGTCCGATTGAATCCGACACCATCATCTGTCACTTCCAAGCGCACCCCCTCAATTTGATAATCAAGGGTTATTTTAGCTTGATTGGCTGCGCTGTGTTTGATCACATTGGTCAGAGCTTCCTGGGCGATTCGAAACAAGGTGGTTTTTATCTCGGTCGATAATTCTGTTTTTTCATTGCTCACTGAGACACTCAATTCAAGGGGCAGCCGTTTTTCTATCTCTCCCGCGTACCAGCGTAAGGTTGCTCCCAATCCCAGGTCATCTAAATGAGATGGGCGCAAATCAGAGATTAACCTTTGGAGCTCTATCAGGGAATGTTCTACCAATCGCTCCAGCTGGTGCAGATTGGCTGAAGATTTAGCTCCATCGTTTTGTATGGAAGAAGCCACCCCACGCAATCCCAATCCGATAGCGGTGAGTGCTTGACCCGTTTCGTCGTGCAGCTCGCGCGCTATCCTTTGTCGCTCAGACTCTTGCGCTGCCACGATTCTGCGCAGCATCTCCCCCCGCAAGACCTCTCTTCTTTGAGCTTCTTCCAATTGGGCTGTTTGCAGATCTGCTATCCGCCGCCTCGTTTCCACTTCAAACGACCGCAGCACCCTGATGATGAAAACAGCTGCTAAGATAGCTGCACTTGCGCGGATTATTTCCACAGGAAATCCAAAGAGCTGGAAAAACAAATCCTCATTAATCACGTTGGATGGTGGAATAGGACTTTCAACTGGAAAAGTCTGCCCAGCCAAGCCATACCACAAAAAAGCGATAGCAGCCCAAAGGCTATCGCGTCCAAATCGTGCCATGCCAGCTCTGCGAAATTCCCGCTGCTGAACAATCAATCCTGCACTGGCGATTAATGCTGCTGGGACGGCTAGTACATATCGGGTCCAGGCGTGAGCAACATGTTGTAAATCTTGTCCAAGTGGAAATCTACCGCTGATGATCAGCAAACCCAACCCCCAAACGGTGATCATACCTAACGGGACCAACAGGCTGAAGCGTTGGGATCGTTCGCTTCTCGCAATTAAGAAAACACCGAATGCCGCTAATGAGAGAAAGGAGAAGGTCAAAATCACCAGATCTATCCCCGCCCAAAGCATAGGATAGCTGTACTGCCCTGGTAGGATCCCCTCGAGTTCCCACATTTCTATCCATTCATGAATCCCATGCAGGAATCCAAAGACAGCCATTGGACGAAAAGCATGGCGCAGCCGTTCATTTGTCGCATGACCCAGTTCCAACAAGATCGCCAGGCCCATGCAGAAAAATGCCAGCCCATAAAAGAAATAGATCAGTGATAAATAAGGCGACTGCATTAACTTGTTTAGCTTTCCACGGGATCCGGCAAGAGTTCGCTGACCTGGTCTATCAAATCAACCTCTGGTTGGAGTACAAAATCCCAAAATTCGCTTTGTGCACGTGTGGAAGGGAACCTCTGGTTGCGAGCCAGATAGATTTTTCGGAACAAACTCATGCTTTCCACTTCCACTTCAACTATTTTCCCCATTTCCAGGCCACGTTTGGCAGCTAATCTTGATATGAAAGCCACCCCAATCCCTTCCTCCACGGCTATTTCAATAGCTTCTGCGTTGCCTAAACCCATGGCAACATTGAGCATATCAAAGGATATATCGTGTTCCAATAAACCTTTTTTTAAAACTTCTATAGTTCCCGCGCTCTCCTCCCGCAAAATCATCGGCTCATCTAGCAAATCATCCGGGAAAACTCGCCGGAATTTTGCCCATGGGTGATTTGCCGGTACGATCAAAATCACTTCATCGGTAAAGAAATCTTGGTATTCCAATTCGCGGTGATCGATCCGCCGGCTGGAGATACCCAGCGCTACTTCGCCAGAAATCAGCTTCTTAATGATCGAATTACGGCTGGATACCAGCACATTGATCCGCACCAAAGGGAAAATACGCCGATACCTGGCGATCAGACCAGGGAGCAGATATTTCCCGGAAGCCGTTGAACAACCGATTTCAAATTCTCCAACCACCTCTCCCTGCAGCGAGAAAACCGATTCTTCCATCCGCCGGGCAGCCGCGACCAGCTCCCGAGCCATGGGACGCAAAGCTTGTCCGATTTCTGTAAGGTAAATTGAACGTCCCTGGCGTAAAAATAGTTTTGTACCGAAATGCTTCTCCAGATTGTTGATCGTTTGGCTGATTGCTGGTTGCGAGAGGTGCAGTTGTCTGCCCGCCTGGCTGAAGTTCTTCGTCTCACAGGCAACGAGAAATACCTTTAAATCATTAATATTTGGTAGGTCACTTGGCATTCTACCTCCAGAATTATTTTTTTCCATCTCTTACCAATCTTGTCCATAAGTAATTCAAATCAATGCTTGTGATAATTCTTACTATTTATTATAGATATTTGCGTTCCAACAGACAATGGATATGTGTCACCTGTAAAGATGACACATATCCCGATCACTTAAGGTCATAATACAAAAAAGGGTGACCATTTTGCTGGTCACCCTTTCCTCACTTCTTTATGATTTAGATTTTCCTATTGGATGAATTTCATTGTCCCTGCATCCATCATGATATCGATGAAGAGCACATCACCTTCACGGATATATGCCACTGCATCATTGAGCAGCTGGATGTACTCATCCGAGAGCGATCCCTCTGGGCACGCTGCCAAAGTCGTGACCATAATCTCGATATCCAGTTGGCTTCCCCTAATAGTATAGGTGCCGTTGGCACGATTGCAATCTGCCAGGAGACTGACCTGGTTGTCAGGCATGAATTCTAGAGTGTAATTCCCTGGCATGTTAGGGTGGGTAACGGTATCGTTGTTCTCCAAGAATTCCAACCACATCCAGACATAGCCCACCAAATCCGAAGCCTTGAATTTCAACACTTCCTGTCCAGCTTCATTTTGCATGACCAGCTCATCACCTAATATCCGGTAGCTGACAGCTGATTCCAATGCACCCAAATATGCAGTTTCTTGATCCATTGCACCTTCTGGCTGCTCACAGAACATCATGGTCAAGGGGCCCAACTCAATTGAAATCTTCTCTCCATCTACCTGATATGAGCCGGAGTAGTTGTTGCACCCTGCAGTACCAGCCAGGTGACCGTCTTCATCAAAATAGGCAGTGATCTCCGATCCTTCCAGGACAGATACGATGGCTTCATTGCCATTATTGAAATTCTGTAAATACCAGACCGTCTCTAATAACTCGAATGTGCGTCCTTCCAGGTAATCCACCACCCGGCGTCCTTCCGAATCCAATAAGATCAAGCGTTGATCCTCAAACTGATACGAACTCGCCATCTCCAATGCGGCCAGGTAAGCAGTTTCCTGCTCCATGATCCCCTCCGGATCACCACAAGCCATGCGGGTCGTGATGGCTGGACCGATGGTGATACTCTCACCATCAATTTCATAAGCTGCGGAGTAGTTGTTGCAGCCTGCATTGCCGCTCAACTGACCATCTTCACCAAAGTAGGCGGTTATCTCCGTGCTGAGTATCACTGAAACCACGGCTTCCTTGCCATTGTTATACATCAGCACATTCCATAAGCTTCCAGGTAAGGTGATCGCTTGAGCGACATCAAAGACAAGGATTGTCGCGCCATCGGCATCCGATATGAATAGCTGTTCTCCTTCTATGGCGTAATCCGCCGCACTCCCCATTGCACTCAGGAAGGCGAATTCCTGATCCATTACTCCAGGCGGGTTGCCGCAGAACATCTCGGTTGATGCCAGTGGACCGATGCTGATACTATTTCCTTCTACCTGGTACCCACCAAAATAGCCATTGCAGCTTGCCTTGCCGTTCACCTGGCCATCTTCAAAATACGCAGAAGTGTACGTCCCGGCTAATGGCTCGACCATTTCCCCTTC